>NZ_JRGK01000318.1 GCF_000764645.1 Aeromonas finlandensis | reverse complement strand
GGTGGTCGAGCTGCGCGCCCGTTTCGACGAAGCGGCCAACATCGACTGGGCCAACATTCTCACCGATGCCGGGGTCAAGGTGGTGTTCGGGGTGCCGAGCCTCAAGATCCACTCCAAGCTCTGCCTCATCACCCGCCACGAAAATGGCGAGGCGGTGCGCTACGCCCATATTGGCACCGGCAACTTCAACGAGAAGACCGCCAAGATCTACACCGACTTCTCGCTGCTGACCCGCAATCCGGATATCACTGCCGAAGTGGAGGGGGTATTTGAATACATCGAATATCCCTATCGGCGCTACAAGTTCAACCACCTGCTGGTCTCTCCCATCAACAGCCGCCGTCAGCTCTATCGCCTCATCGACAACGAGCTCTCCAACGCCAAGGCGGGCCAGCCAAGCGGCATCATCCTCAAGATCAACAATCTGGTGGACAAGGATCTCATCAACCGCCTCTATGCCGCCGGTCAGGCGGGGGTGCCGATCCAGATGATCATCCGTGGCATGTGCGCCCTGCGTCCGGGGGTACCGGGTCTCAGTGACAACATCAAGGTGATCAGCATCATCGACCGCTTCCTCGAGCACCCGCGGGTGATGGTGTTCCACAACAAGGGCAACTCCCAGCTCTATATCTCCAGCGCCGACTGGATGAGCCGCAATATCGACGGCCGGATCGAGGTGGGCACCCCCATTTATGATGAGCGCCTCAAGCAGCGCATCATGGACATTCTCGAGCTACAACTGAGTGATACCTGCAAGGCGCGGGTCATCGATGCCGACCAGCAGAACGAGTATGTGAAGCGGGGCAACCGCCGCAAGATCCGCTCTCAGGTGGCGATTTACGACTATCTCAAACGTATCGAGTCAAACAATGGACAATAGCCTCTACGCCGCCGTCGATCTCGGCTCCAACAGTTTTCACATGGTGATCGCCCATCTGAGCGAAGGGCGTTTTCGCATCGTCGATCGCATCAAGGAGCGGGTGCGTCTGGCCGAGGGGATGGATGAGCAGAAGCGGATGAGCCCGGAGGCGATGGAGCGCGGCCTCGCCTGCCTGTCGCTGTTTGCCGAGCGGCTCACCAATATCAAACCGGATCAAATTCGTATTGCCGGTACCTATACCCTGCGCCGTGCCAGCAACGCGCGCGAGTTCGTGAGCGAAGCAGCCAAGGTGCTCAACCACCCCATCGAGATCATCAGTGGGCAGGAAGAAGCACGGCTCATCTATCAGGGGGTCGCCCATACCCAGCACATCGAAGGTCAGGTGCTGGTGGTGGATATCGGTGGTGGCAGCACCGAGCTCATCATCGGCGAGGGGTTTGATCACAAGGCCCTCACCAGCCGCAAAATGGGTTGCGTCAGCTTCACCCAGAGCTTCTTTGCCAGCGGTAAGCTGAGCGACAAGCACTTCAGCAATGCCGTGCTGGAAGCGCAACACCAGCTCGCCCCCATCATCAACCAGTATCGCAAGCTGGGCTGGCAAAGCTGCCTTGGCAGCTCCGGCTCCATTCGTACGGTGCGCGACGTGCTGCAGGGTGAAGGGCTGACTGACGGCTGCATTACCTTGGAGGGGCTGGAGCGGCTCAAGGCGCTGATGATTGAGCGCAAGCGGGTCGATAACCTCAAGCTGGCCGGGCTCACCGAGGAGCGTCAGGAGGTGTTTGCCGCTGCGGTCGCCATCCTGCTCGGGCTGTTTACCTCGCTGCCCATCGAACGACTCGACTACTCCGATGGCGCTCTGCGCGAAGGGCTGCTCTACGAATTTGAGGAGCGCTTGCAGCACCACGATATTCGCGAGCGCACCGCGCAGGCCCTTGGCACCCACTACCGGATGGACCGCAAACAAGCCGCCCGGGTAGAGCAGAGTGTGCTGACCCTGTTTGATGCTTTGCAAGCGCCCTGGCAGATGGAGATAGAGCCCTATCGCGCCATCCTCGGCTGGGCGGCGCGGCTGCACGAGATCGGTCTTGCCATCAACTACAGCGGCATTCATCGCCACTCCGCCTATATCCTGCAACACACCGATCTGCCCGGCTTCAACCAGGACGATCAGGCGCTGCTGGCAGCGCTGGTGCGCTTTCAGCGCAAGGGGCTCAAGCTCTCCGAACTGCCGCCCCTGCCCAACCACGACCTGCAAACGGTGCTGCGCTGCATCCGCATTTTGCGCCTCGCAGTCGCCGCTCACCACAAGCGCCAGGACAACCTGCTGCCGGAGTGGAAAGTCGCAGTGGAAGGCGATCAGCTGGTAGTGACCCTGCCGATCGACTGGTGCGAGGAGAACCGTCTCCTGATGCAGAATCTGGAGAAGGAGCATCGTTATTGCCAGGAGCAGGGCTGGCCACTGTTGTTCCAGCTCGGCTAAACAGGAAAGATAAATGCAAAAGGCAGCCCAATGGCTGCCTTTTGCATATCAATCTCCCGGTTACTGCAACTCGGGCAGCAGCCACTTGGCCATCTCGAAGTAGATGATAAGGCCGGTACCATCCACCAGTGTCGCGATGAAGGGCGCAGAGACCACCGCCGGATCGATGCGAAAACGACGCAGCACCATGGGAATAATGGACGCGACCGTGGCACTCCAGAGCACGATGGCGATGATGGTAAAGGTCACCACCATGCCAATCTGGGGACCGACCCCAAGACTCCATGCCCGCACCCAGGCCGCCATGGCAATGGCCCCCGAGATGAGCAGACCGGTGGAGAGCTCCTTTTTCAGCACGGTGCCGAGATTGCGCAGACTCACCTCCCCGACCGCCATGGCACGTACTATGGTGGTGGTGATCTGGGTGCCGCTGTTACCGCCGGTACCGATCAGCAGGGGGATAAAGAAGGCCAGCGCGATGGCTGCTTCCAACTGCTCCTCAAAGGCCCGCAGCACGGTGCCGGTGTAGGCTTCCGCCACAAACAGGATAAGCAGCCAGCCCACCCGTTTGCGCCACAGCTGCCAGGGCGTCGCCTGCAAGTAAGGGGTATCGAGCGGCGATGAGCCCCCCTGCATCTCGGCATCCTCGGTGGATTCGAGCTCCAGGATATCGGCTGCATCATCAACGTGGAAAATACCGACCAGTCGCCCCTGATCCTCGACCGGCAGGACCGAGAGGTCGCGGTCGATCAGCAGGCGCGCTGCCAGCTCCTGATCCGCCCGGGCGTTGATCCGCACCGTCTCCCGATCCATCAGGCTTGCCACGCTGGCCAGCGGGTCGGCAATCAGCAAGGTCTTGAGAGAGAGGCTCCCTTGCAGACGGCCATCCCCGTTGACCACATAGATATGGCGAAACAGCTGGGCATTGTCCCAGGCATCGTGGATCAGCTGTTTGGCGTGACCGACTGTGTCCTCCTCCCGCACCGCCAGATATTCGTGGCGCATGTTGGCACCGACCGACTCGGTGGGCCAATCCAGCAGGGAGTAGTACATGGCCTGCGCCTGGGTCGGGAAGCGGGCCAGCAACATGGTGCGATCCTGGCGGCCCAGTTTACGCAGGATGGCCACCATCTCGCGACGGGGAATGGCCTCCTGCAACACGCTGACGATGCTGCCATGCAGCCGTTGCAACAGGCGCCCGGCACTTTCGGCCGAGAGCGAGCCAAGCAGTTCAGCCCCTTGCGGGATTGGCAGGGTGTCAAAGATGCAGTTGAGCTCTTCCGGACGCAGAGTCAGCAGTTGATCGGCGCGCTGAACCGGATCCAGATTATGTTCCAGCCAACCCTGCAGGGCGGCCAGATCGAGCAGTTGGTGACGGTTAAGAATGGTATGTGTTTTCTTCATCACAGATATCCTCATGTGATTTCAGGCAAGCCTGAATGCCTCCGGAAATAGCCGGATGCAACGATAAGAAAACAGCAATTTGATTGACGAGTAATAGGCAGGAAATGACGCCGTTCGGCGTGTCATCATCCCCACGTACCAGCTTTAGCACTGTATAACGTATCCGGCATGCCGGAAGCCACTTGGGTTTACACCTTAATCCGATGAAAACTGTCCTGATCTTGGGCGTCTCTGGACGTCGTGAGATCAGTGGCCTGTGTTTATACAGGAGCCTCGCCTAACGAGATGCTGCAAATAATTCACACAACCCTCTGTTGTGCGGGCGGCATGATTATCCAATACCGCAGGGAGGTCAACCCCGCA
>NZ_JRGK01000317.1 GCF_000764645.1 Aeromonas finlandensis | reverse complement strand
CCCTCGACCCGTTCGAGATCTTTTTTGGCCGCAAGCGCTTCGCACAAGATTTGTTCGACAACTACGGTCAGGTGATCCCGCCGCAGGATGGCAAGCTGGCCCGCCTCAACTACGGCGGCGACCGTGCGCCGCTGAAAAAGGGCGGCGCGCTGGAGAGCCGGGTCGAGATCGCTGCACTGTGGAGCGGCGAGGTGAGTTTTGACCAGCAAGGCAAGGCGGTGATCCCGCTCGAACTGCCCAACTTCAATGGCGAGCTGGCGCTGATGGCGCTGGCCTGGAACGAACAGCAAGTCGGCGAGGCCGAGCGCGCCGTCAAGGTGGTGGCGCCCTTGGTGGCCGAAATTGGCTGGCCGCGCTTTGGCGCCAGAGGGGATGAGACCCGGGCGCTGGTGCAGCTGCGCAACATGAGTGGCGAGGATCAGACACTCTCCCTGGCCTGGACCCTCAATGGCGGGCTGAAAGCAAACGGCGAGCTGCCCAGCACCCTTTCTCTTAAAAACGGCGAGGAGCAGTGGCTGACCCTGCCGCTCACCGTGACCGGGGCAAGCGGCGTGGCGAGCCTGCAGTTGGCGGCCAGCGGCAAGGATTTTGCCATCAGCCGCGACTGGACTTTGCCGCTGCGCTCCCCCTGGCCTGCCGAGACTCGCCAACGCTATCAGATGCTGGCTCCCGGTCAGCAGATGAGCTTTGCGCCAAGCGAGCTGGCCGGGCTGGATCGCGCCAACCTGCAGGGGCTGCTCAGCCTCTCCGGCACTCCGCCTTGGGATCCGGCAGCCCAGTGGCAGGCGCTGGCCGACTACCCCTACGCCTGTCTGGAGCAGACCTTGTCCCGTGCCTGGCCTTACTTGCTGACCACGGCCGATGAGCGGGCAGCCTGGAGCAAACCCGCAGCGGGCAAGAAAGCGGCGAGCGAGGCGGACGTGCAACGCGCCCTGCTGCAACGATTGCAGCGGTTGCAACTACCAAGCGGCGGTTTTGGCCTCTGGGATGGTCGCTCCGACGAGGAGCAGTGGCTCACCGCCTATGCTGCCGACTACCTGCTGGCGCGCAAGGAGGCGGGCGATGCCGTGCCGGAGGCGATGCTCAATCAGGCCCTGAACCGGCTGCAGAGCTATCTCACCGACAGCCAGTACGGCGAGCGCTGGAGCAGTGCCCCCGAGCACAGCCGTCTTGCCTATCAGGCTTACAGTGCCTATGTGCTGGCCCGGGTGGGCAAGGCGCCGCTCGCTACCTTGCGCCTTATCTGGGAGCAGCAGGCCGATCACGCCCGCTCCGGTTTGCCGCTCTTGCACCTATCGCTGGCCCTCTCGGCCATGGGGGATGAGCAGAACGCCGCCAAGGCCCTCAGCCGGGCGCTAGGGACCGAGCGTGGTGACGACTATCTGGGAGATTACGGTTCGCCGCTGCGCGATGAAGCCCTTGAGCTCTCCCTGCTGCGCCAGCACAAGCTGGCTTCGGATCGCTGGCCGGCCCTCAGTGCCAAGGTGGCCGACACCCTGGCCCACCGTCAGTGGCTCAGCACTCAGGAACGGCTCGCCCTGCTGCGACTCGCTCGCTTCGACCCGGCCATCGACTGGCAGGCCAAGGTCGCCTCATCCTCTGGCAGTCAATCCCTGAGCGGTTCGGCCCCGCTGCAGCTGGGTGCCCCCGAAGCACTGGCCGCGAGCACCGTCACCAACGATGGCAGGGGATCCCTCTATGTGCAGCGCACTCTGATCGGTTACCCCGAACAGGCTCCTGCTCGGTTGAGTCAGGGGATAAGCGTGACCCGCAGCTGGTTCAACAGTGACGGTCAGCCGTTTGATCCCGCCAAGGTAAAGGTCGGCGATCTGGTGGTGGTGCGGCTCAATGTCAGCAGTGAATCGGCAGTGCCCGATGCCCTGCTGGTGGAGATGGTGCCCGCTGGCTTCGAGCTGGAGAATCCGGCCCTTGGCAACAGCATCAAGCTGGAAGAGCTCTCCATTGAGGGGAAACCGGCGTGGCAGAGCGAGTGGAACGACTATCTCAAGCATCAGGAGTTTCGCGATGACCGCTACACGGCGGCGCTGGATTTGGGCGAGGGGAGCAACCAGCAGCTGGTCTACCTGATGCGGGCGGTGACGCCGGGTCGCTATCAGGTGCCGCCGACCCAGGTGGAGGATATGTACCGCCCCGAGCTGCGGGCTGTGGGTGAGGATATCCATGAGGTGATCATCTCTGAGTAACGTACCCTCCCTTGAGCGGGTTCGCCCGCTCACTTTCTGGCAGCGTGGTTGGCTGAAATTAGGTCGCAGTGGCCGCGCCTGCCGTCACTGGCTTGGCCGTCTGCCACGCTGGCTGCGTTGCTCGGTGCTGGGCGTTGTAGCACTGCTCCTGTCATTGGTGGCGCTGGATCGACTCTTCCCGCCGCCACCGCTCGACCCTGCCTATGCCCGGGTGGTGCTCGACATGAAGGGGAGGCCGCTGCGCGCTTTTGCCGATACCAGCGGCGTGTGGCGTTACCCCGTGACCCTGGAGCAGGTCTCCCCCCGCTATATCGAGGCGCTGCTTGGCTACGAGGATCGCTACTTCTGGCGTCATCCCGGGGTCAATCCGGTGGCCATGGTGCGCGGTGTCTGGCAGTGGCTGCGCTACGGGCGGGCCGTGTCGGGCGGCTCGACCCTCACCATGCAGGTGGCGCGCCTGATCGAGCCCTACCACAGGAGCGTGCCCGGCAAGCTGCGCCAGATGGCGCGCGCGCTGCAGCTGGAGTGGCACTACGACAAGCGCACCCTGCTCACCGTCTACCTCAACCGGGCGCCGTTTGGCGGCAATCTGGAGGGGGTGCAGGCGGCAAGTTTTGCCTATCTCGGCAAGAGCGCGGCCAAGCTGACCTATGCCGAGGCGGCGCTGTTGGCAGTGCTGCCACAGGCCCCCAGCCGCAACCGGCCGGACAGGCATCCCGAGCGAGCCCGCGCCGCCCGTGACAAAGTGATGCTGCGACTGGTGGCGCAAGGGGTATGGCCCGAGCCGGTGTGGCAGGAGGGACGTATCGAGCCGGTGCTGGCCCGCGGCCACTTCACGCCGATGGAGGCGCCGCTGTTTGCTCGCCTTGCCGCCGACCTTCAGTCGGGGGCGCTGGTGCACACCACCATCGACGGCGATCTGCAGCACTGGCTGGAGGGACGGGTGGCGAGCTACATTCGCCGCTTCCCCGAGCAAACTTCCGCCGCACTGCTGCTGGTGGACAACCGGACCATGGCGGTGCGCGCCTATGTGGGCAGCTCAGAGTATGGCAACCTGCGCCGCCACGGTTACCTCGACATGGTGCAGGCGATCCGCTCTCCCGGCTCCACCCTCAAGCCCTTTATCTACGGTCTGGCGATGGACGAGGGGCTGGTGCACTCGGCCTCTCTGCTCTCCGATGCGCCAAGGCTGGGCTCGGATTATCGCCCCGCCAACTTTTCCGGCGCCTTTCAGGGGCCGGTGACCCTCGCTCAGGCGCTGCAGCAATCCCTCAACGTGCCGGCGGTGCAGGTGCTGGAGGCGCTTGGGCCGGACAAACTGGTCAGCCGCCTCGACAACGCCGGAGTGCGGCTGGCGCTTTCGGACAAGCCCAATCCGGCCATCGCGCTGGGGGCGGCGGGCATTCGGCTCGAGCAGTTGGTGGCGCTCTACAGCGCGCTGACCCGGGAGGGTCAGGTGGCGATGCCAGTCTGGCTGGCAGGGCAGCAGGCGGTGTCGCGCCCCTTGCTGAGTCCGGGGGCGGCCTGGATCATCTGGCAGATATTGAGCGCGCAGGGGCGGGCGGATCAGCCCTTTGCCAGCGAAGCGACTGGCCGAGTCAACCGGCTGGCCTGGAAGACCGGTACCAGCTATGGCTATCGCGACAGTTGGGCGATGGGGGTCTCCGGTCGCTGGACCATCGGCGTCTGGCTGGGGCGCCCGGATGGTACCCCCATGCCCGGTTTTTATGGCCAGAGCGCGGCAGTGCCGCTGCTGCTCTCGGTCTACTCGCGACTGGCTGACAACAGTCCTCTGCCGGCGCAGCCCAACACGGTGAGCGAGGCCGAGATCTGCTGGCCGCTGGGGCGCAAGGCGAGTGCGACCCTGCCTGAGGCCTGTCTGCAGCGCCAGAGCGCCTGGCTGCTGGAGGCGCGTGATCCCCCCACCTTGCCGGACCCCATGGACTGGCCCTCGCCGTTGCGCCAAGTTGCATTGACCGCCGAGGGCAAGCCGACCCTGGCCCGCTGCCACGATGCGGCGCAATCCGGTTTTCGGGCCCTGTGGCCGCTGTCACTGGAGCCGTGGCGCACACCCGGCGAGCGACGACAGGCGCTATTTGCCAGCGGTTGTAAAGGTGAGAGGCAGAGCGCCGAGCTGCAGGCCCCCATTCGCATCGTGGCGTTGGGGGAGGGCAACCTTATCCGCAGTCAGCGTTACCGGTTGCAGCCCAAGGTGTTGGGCGGCGTCGGCAAGCCATTCTGGTTTCTCAACGGCCAGCGGCTGCGCTGGGACGGGGATCAGGTGCTGAGCGTGGCGGGGCGCTATCAGCTGGTGGTGGTGGATGAAGCGGGCAACAGCGATCGCATCGAGTTTCGCGTGGTGCATCCCGACAGTGATGTCGGCACCATTACCCGTTGAGCATTTTGCCGACAGTCATTGAGGTGGATGTAATTAAGCCTTTGAAATGCATCAATATTTGATTGGATAAATTAATTAATGAATAATTACGATCTCATTCAAATCCAATCGGGAGTTCTCTTTTGCTGCGTGTTCTTTGTCCCTTGCTGGTGCTGATGAGTTCGGGCTGTGCCACGACCAATCATGGTGATTACCATGTTTCTCCTGAACGAACCGGGTTCTATTCACCTTTCGAACCTGCCTCCGAGAGTTTTGCGCGTTGTTATCAGAAACAGTTTGCCTGTACCCCTGCCAATATCCGCCGTGACAGGGCGATGGAGGCGCGTAGGCAGGCGCAAGAGCAGGCCAATCACCGTGGTGATGATTGGTAGACCGCAGATAACAAGAGGGGTTGGCAGATGCCAACCCCTTTTTCATGCCGCCGATTCAGCCCGGTTAGCGCAGATGGCCGAGTCGGGTGAAGAAGTGCTGGCTCTTGCGCTGGTGAAAGTGGCTCTTCTTGATGGGATGGAAGATGAGGTTGCTGTCGGGATGGCTCGCCTTTAACTGGTGAAGCATCGCCATGGCGGGCAGGCTGGTGCTGATCAGGGCGGTGAGCGGTATGCTCTGGGTTTCGTGACCCAACAAGAGATTGAGGCCCTGCTGGGCCAGCTCGAAGCGGGTCAGGGCCGCCGGGTTGGCATAGCCGCTGCCCAGCATGGTGAGCAGATTGTCGAGGGCCAGATGAAATTCGGCCAGCTGCTGGCGAAAACCGCTGCGGGCACGCAGGGCAATCAGCTCTGCAAAGGGGATCTCGGCCAGGTGAGTGGGCACTTGCAACGGGATCTCGAGGTGGAAGCAATCCTGCCCGCCCCGGTTGTGGTAGCGGGATTCCAGCAGGTGGAGCAGGCGGTCGAGATAGTCGTGATCGGTGATAAGCGCACCGTCATTGGCGAGTGCCCACTCACGGGCAAGGCGCATGGAGAGCAGGTTGGCAAAGCGGCGTGCCATTTTGATCCCCCCTTCATCGTGCGTAGCAAAGCCGTGAGTCAGGCAAAAACCGTGCAGCCGCTCCAGTCCCGCCTGAGCGGGGCAGAAGCAGTCGTGGTTGGCGCGCTGGCGCCAGCGACCAATCAACTCCTTGTTGCCAAACACCTTGTGGCGTACGAAATCGGGGGCGATAAGGCCGCTGATCTGGCTCTCCAGCTGGGGAGTGATGGCGGCGAAGAAGGCTGATTCAGGACGAGCGGCCAGCAGATCGGTCTGCTGTTGCAGGGTATCGAGCAAGGCGGTGAGGCCGCTTTTTTCACTTACGGTGAAGACGAAGGCGAGCCGCTCCAGATAGAGCAGGGCAAATTTGAGCCAGAGCTCGTCGCGTACCTCCATGCCGGGGTAGTAGATATAGGTCTTCATCGGATCAGTCTGTTGTCAAAAATCTGGCGAAGTGCAGGGTCGGGAATATACGCAAGATTGCTGCCGCGCGGCAAACATTGCGTGGGGGAATGTGAGCAAACGCTCATCCAGTAGGCGCTGGCCACAAAGTTCTGATATAATTCGCGCCCTTAAATCAAGGCCACCCGAGTCAAAACCATGAAGTTCATTATCAAGCTGTTTCCGGAAATCACCATCAAGAGCAAATCAGTTCGCCAGCGCTTCACCAAGATGTTGCAGGGCAACATTCGCAACGTGTTGCGCCGCTTCGACGAAGATGCCCGCGTACGGATGGATTGGGACAAGCTGGTAGTGAGCACCCGCAACGATCAGTTCCACGCCCAGTATCTCGAGACCCTGGCCTGTATCCCGGGCATTCAGTACTTCCTCGAAGTGAAACTGAGCAACTTTACCGACCTGCACGACATCTTCGAGCAGACCCGTGCCGTCTGGGGTGAACGTCTGAAAGGCAAGACTTTCTGCGTCCGTGCCCGTCGCGTCGGCAAGCACGACTTCAGCTCGCTGGAGCTGGAGCGTTATGTGGGAGGTGGCCTCAATCAGCATTGCGAAACGGCCGGCGTGCGTCTGAAAAAGCCGGACATCCAGATCAATCTGGAAGTGGAAAATGACGAGCTCTACATCATCAGTGCGGTACACCACGGCATGGGTGGCTTCCCCATGGCCACTCAGGAAGATGTGCTGAGCCTGCTCTCCGGTGGTTTCGACTCCGGTGTCGCCTCCTACCAGTTCATCAAGCGCGGTTGCCGCGTCCACTACTGCTTCTTCAATCTGGGTGGCGCGGCCCACGAGATCGGGGTCAAGCAGGTCGCCTATTACCTGTGGAACAAGTTTGGCGCCTCCCACAAGGTGCGCTTCACCGCCATCGACTTTGAGCCCGTGGTCGCCGAGATCCTCGAGAAGGTCGACAATGGCCAGATGGGCGTAGTGCTCAAGCGGATGATGATGCGTGCCGCCGGTCAGGTTGCCGACTACTTCCAGATCCCGGCGCTGGTGACTGGCGAGTGCGTGGGCCAGGTCTCCAGCCAGACTCTCACCAACCTGAACGTGATCGACCGGGTGACCGACAAGGTGATCCTGCGCCCGCTTATCACCTGGGACAAGCCGGATATCATCAGCGAAGCCCGCCGTATCGGCACCCTGGAGTTTGCCGAGACCATGCCGGAGTATTGCGGCGTTATCTCCAAGAAGCCGACCGTGAAAGCTGAGCTCTCCCGCATTGAAGCGGAAGAGGCCAATTTCGACTTCGCTATTCTGGACAAGGTTGTCGCCGAGGCCCGTTACCTCGATATCCGTCGTATCGGTGAAGAGACAGCCGCCGAAGTGCAAGAGGTGGAAACGACTCAGGTGCTGGGCGCTGACGAGGTGATCCTGGATATCCGCTCTGCCGACGAACACGACGAGAAGCCACTGGTGGTGGAAGGTCGTGAAGTCCTGCACATTCCCTTCTTCAAGCTGGCCACCGCCTTTGGCGATCTGCCCAAAGAGAAGACCTATCTGCTCTACTGTGATCGTGGCGTGATGAGCAAGCTGCAGGCGCTCTATCTGAAAGAGAAGGGCTTTGACAACGTCAAGGTGTACCGCCCGTAAGCGTGCTTTCACCTTCAATAAAAAATCCGGCCAATGTGCCGGATTTTTTATTTCACTGAGTAATGACTATCAAGGGCAGGGAACCGGGGTGAAGGAGTCTTGCCCCTGGCAACGCCAGCCCATTTCAGCTTCCCGCATCTGCCACAGGTTGTCGCTGCGATAGAGGGTCAGGATGTAGATCATGTCGCTCTTGCTGCCATCGAGGGCGACCGAGAGTACCAGATCATTATCTAGTTGCTGGGCATGGATGCGACTGGGTATGTCGCCATGGCCGACGAATCGCAGTGCTACCTCACGGTAGTCATTGACCCAGTTTTGCTGTTGATGGCTTGCCTGGCGTATCTGCTGGTTGAACTGCTGAACCGGCGCCGAGGCCAGTCGTCCAAATACCACTTGTGCTTCGGCGTGGGCTGCCGTCACGTTCGCCAGGAGGAGTGTGGTAAGCATACCGATTTTGCGCATGAGAAGTTCCGGCTAACAACGACTGCTTCTATGACAACAGAAAAGCCTATTTGGTTCAACGCGAGGCCCACAGCGACATGATGACGCTGTGGGCCTGCTCTCAATTGCGTTGCAGCGAGAAGGTGGGCAGCGAAAGGTGCCAGTAGATAGCGGCGACCCGCAGGCCAAACACGGCCGTCATGCAGATGAGCATGGCCGTTACCCTGTCCATGTTCGCCTCCAGCGCCAGGGTATAGAGAATGCCGCCGAGGATACAGGCGGTGGCATAGATCTCTTTTTGCAGCACCATGGGCACCTCCCGCGCCAGTACATCGCGGATCATGCCGCCAGCTACCCCGGTCATCGTGCCCATGAGTACTGCAATCAGACCCGAGGTGCCGAAGTTGAGGGCCTTCTGGGCACCGATCACGGTAAAGAGGGCCAGTCCGAAGGCATCGGCCACCGGTAGTACATACCAGGGCATCCTGCGAGGCAGTTTGACCATCCACATACCGATCAGCGCCGTCGCGATGACGACCCAGATATAGAGCGGATCACGCACCCAGAATACGGGGGTTGCCCCGAGGATCATGTCACGGATGGTGCCGCCGCCGATGGCGGTGACCGCCGCCAACACCATGACGCCAAACCCGTCCATTCTGAGCCGGCCAGCCACCAATACCCCTGAAAACGCGAATACCGCAGTACCAAACATGTCGCTGATGTAAACAATCTGCTCAACCAGTGTCTGCATGGAGAACAACTCACGCCAAATTGTTGATGGGGTCGCGATTTTAGGGGCTGGCGAGCCCAATCGCCAACTGTGCTCGACAAAATTGCGAGTCGGCCGTGATTTTTTCTAGCCGAGTGAACTCGGCGAGTCTCGTGTGTGCCCGCTAGCCCCCGCGGTGGACGGGGTCAGCAGGATTGTTCCCATCGTGGGTTTACAGGTGTTTTTTTCCTTAAGTTTTCCCCTGACCCGCCGATATATAAGGTAAGCGGCGTTAATGCGATGAAGCGTTGAAAAAAATGCTAAAGACATCGAAAAACGAGCCGTTAAATAAGACGCATCGGGCACAGAAAATAATAAAGCCTGAGCAAATAGAAGAGTAAATTTAATAGCTTAGGAGAATAGTCATGGGCCTTTATATCAACACCAACGTTTCATCACTCAACGCACAGCGTAACCTGATGAATACGACCAAATCACTGGATACTTCCTACACTCGACTGGCATCAGGCTTGCGTATCAACAGCGCCAAAGATGATGCCGCGGGTCTGCAAATCGCCAACCG
Organism: Aeromonas finlandensis; assembly: GCF_000764645.1. Lineage (GTDB taxonomy): Bacteria > Pseudomonadota > Gammaproteobacteria > Enterobacterales > Aeromonadaceae > Aeromonas > Aeromonas finlandensis. The sequence goes on along the minus strand of NZ_JRGK01000317.1, from coordinate 2,638 downwards.
TTTGACGTCTCAGGTCAATGGTCTGGATCAGGGTAACCGCAACGCCAACGACGGTATTTCGGTAGCGCAAACGGCTGAAGGTGCGATGGATGAAGTGACCTCCATGCTGCAGCGTATGCGTACCCTGGCACAACAATCAGCCAACGGCTCCAACAACACGGATGACCGTACCGCGTTGCAACAAGAGTATGACCAGCTGATGACCGAAATTGATCGGGTGGCAAAAGACACCACATTCGGTGGTAAGCAACTGCTCAATGGTGGTTATGTCGGCTCTTTCCAGGTTGGTGCTGATGCCGCTCAAACCATTACCTTCAGAATGACCACTGCATTTACCATCGCAGGCATGGCTTCGGCTGCCAAGGGCAATGCAACAATATCTGCTGGTTCAACTGGTAGCAAAGAGCCTTTCAAAGTAACGGCCTCAACCAGTGCAGTGACAGTGACAAACATGAATAGCATCAAGTTGGCTAGTACAGCCCAGTCTGCGATGGCGAACCTGGACTACATGATCAAGGTTGTGGACAGCAAGCGGGCTGAACTAGGTGCGGTGCAGAACCGCTTCGACTCGACAATTCGCAACCAGGCGAACGTGTCTGAAAACGTCAGTGCTGCCCGGTCACGCATCCGTGATGCTGACTTCGCAACTGAGACAGCCAACCTGACCAAGCAGAATATCTTGCAACAGGCTGCATCCACTATCTTGTCTCAGGCGAACCAGCGTCCGCAGTCTGCGCTCTCACTGTTACAGGGTTAACAAAAGAAAACAGGGCGGTTGTTCAGGCCGCCCTGGTCAAGAGATGGAACAAAGGGGTGTTCGGGTTAGCACTCTGTTCTATCGGGAGAGATATAATTCTCTACTAGTAATGCCAAGTGTTGTCCAGCTGTTCAGTTCTGTCACGCTTGGTCATATTCTCCTGAGCATATGCTCATCTTTAGGCCGGTTTACCGGCCTCTTTTTATTGTGTCGCCAAATTGACGTCACTCTCTCAGTCTAAAGCATGAACCATGCCAGTAATTCTTCTCCCTAGGGATCTGCCAGGACTGGATGCCGGTTGTCATAGCTGGTCATTTTGTTCCTGCCGTATTGCCGCCTACCGGAGAAAACTTGCCGCTTTCGGCAACAATTTTCCTAAAGCTTGTCTCTGTTCTGCCGTTAAACAAGGTGAAGCAATCGAGGGGTGTTCGGAATCCAACGTTTGCACTACTGCGGGTGGCCTGTCCGTTCAAACAGACACCCGCCAGAAGATACAGGAATGTTCAACCTGTTCTTCAAACGGTGGGACGTCGTTTTGTTTGAACGGCGCAACCTGCAGTCGCATGTTCTTCGGGAGAATATTTTATGGCCATGTACATTAACACCAATATTTCATCACTGAACGCCCAGCGTAATTTGATGAATACAAACAAGTCCTTGGATACCTCCTATACCAGGTTGGCATCCGGTCTTCGTATCAACACAGCCAAGGATGATGCTGCAGGTCTGCAGATCTCCAACCGTTTGACTTCACAAGTAAATGGCCTGGATCAAGGTAACCGCAACGCAAACGATGGTATCTCTGTTGCTCAAACAGCAGAAGGTGCGATGGATGAAGTGACTTCCATGTTGCAGCGCATGCGTACTTTGGCCCAGCAATCAGCAAACGGTTCCAACAACACGGATGACCGTACTGCGTTGCAGCAAGAATACGACCAATTGACTACCGAGATTGACCGTATCTCCAGCGATACCACCTTCGGTGGCCAGAAGTTGTTGGATGGTAAATACAAAGGTTCGTTCCAGGTCGGTGCTGATGCAACCCAGACTATTACCTTCAAGATGACCAGTGCCTTTACCATCAGCGGTATTGCATCTGCATCAAAAGGTAGTGCAACGATTGCTGCCGGCTCCACTGGTAGTAAGGAGCCGTATAAGGTAACCGCAGCTACTACAGCCGTCTCCGTGTCCAACATGAACAGCATAAAAACGGCCAGTGCTGCACAGTCTGCAATGGCTAACCTTGACTTTATGATCAAGGCAGTTGATAGCAAACGTGCAGAGTTGGGTGCGGTACAAAACCGTTTCGACTCGACGATTCGCAACCAGTCTAACGTGTCCGAAAACCTGAGTGCTGCGCGCTCCCGTATTCGTGATGCCGACTTCGCGACAGAAACTGCCAACCTGACCAAGCAGAACATCCTGCAACAGGCTGCCTCCAGTATCCTGGCGCAAGCCAACCAAAGACCACAATCTGCTCTGTCCCTGTTGGGTTAACAGGCGATAGTGAGATAGAAAAAGGAGCGACGATATGGCCAATGACATTGGAATCCCCTCATCGGTCACTCCTTCTTCTCTTCAGTCAAGTAGCAAGAGCGGCCAATCGGCCGCTCAAGTGCTATCTGGCATGGCAGAAGAGCAGCGGGTGACGGGACAGGATGTAAAAACGCAACAAGAGGATAAGCGTCAGGAAAAAGCCAGCAAGCAGGATGTTGCTTCGATTGATTTTGAAAAAGAGGTCCAAAATTTGCAAGAGTTCAGTAAGTTGCAAGGATGGACAGTCAATTTCAGTGTCGAAAAGGATCTCGAGCAGGTTGTTATCAAGGTAATGGATGCCAATACCAAGTCGATGATTCGTCAGATCCCTAGTGAAGAACTGCT
>NZ_JRGK01000316.1 GCF_000764645.1 Aeromonas finlandensis | reverse complement strand
GGGTGGAGCAGCTCGGTAGCTCGTCGGGCTCATAACCCGAAGGTCGTCGGTTCAAATCCGGCCCCCGCAACCAACTTTCTGATCATTCCCTTCTTGCATTGCCAATCCTTCTCTTGTTGAACAATCCTTCTTGATGCTCGTCACCATCTGGTGATTGCTGCTATTTCTGACGCTTTTTCAAGACCAAAACTGGTCGCATCAACCATTTGTTGGGTATCATCAGGTATCTCTTCATGGATGAGGCACACGCCTGTGATCACTCCCTTCACCTATCTTCCTCCTGCTATTGAAAGCCGGGATGCCACGCTGGCCGACGCCCTTGCCCAGGGGCTGCCGTTGCAACTGCTGCTGATCGCCGAAGAGCAGAAGGAGGCCTTGCTCTCGTTGCCCGCCCTGGCGGGTGTCAAGACCCAGCTTGCGCTGGGAAAAAAAGCCCCCTTTACCCTGATGCATGGCAACACCCTGTTGCAGGTGGTGTTTGTTGCCGGCAGTGTGACGCGGGATCACCGTCTCTATAAACAGGTCCGAGGCTGGATCGCCCCTCTGTCAGGGCTCAATGTGGAGCGGCTGGGGCTGCATCTGGAAGGCTTTGCTCCCTCCGAGCGGGTGATGCTGGCAGAGCTGATATTGTCAGCCTTGTTGGCCGCCAATATCCCGTTGCCGACCAGCAAGCGCCGCAGTGAAAGCAGCTGGACTTATCAGCAGATCCGGGTCTCCCCCGCGGTGGTGCTGGATCTGGCACGCCTCTACAGCGAAGCGGGAGGCAACGGGCTGGCCCGTCATCTGGCGGTGTTACCCGCCTCCGAGCTGACGGCGGCCAGCTATCGCGAGTTTGTTACTCAGCTTGCGCAGGATGAGGGGTGGCAGTGCCAGCATTATGATCAGGCCCAGCTGGCCGAGTTGGGGGCGGGCGCTTTTTTGGCGGTGGCCCGTGGCTCGGAAGACAATCAGGGTGCCATGGTCAAGCTCAGCTACTACCCGCCCAAGCCGGTGCGCCGCATTGCGTTGGTGGGCAAGGGGATCTGCCACGACTCAGGCGGTTACAACCTCAAGGTCTCCGGCAGCATGTATGGCATGCATCTGGATATGGGGGGGAGCGCAGTGGCGCTGGGCACCCTCTATGCCATCAGCCGAGCCCAGCTGCCTTATGAAGTGCACTGCTGGCTGGCCATTGCCGAGAACCATATCGGCCCTCACGCCTATCGTCCCGGCGAGGTGGTGACCGCTATCAATGGCACCTCTATTGAGGTGGTCGACACCGATGCCGAAGGGCGAATGGTGCTGGCTGACACCCTGGCGATGGCGGTGCAGGATACCCCGGATCTGCTACTCGATTACGCGACCCTGACCGGGGCCTGCAAACGGGCGCTGGGCAGCCGCTACAGCGGCGTCTTTACCAACCGCAGTGAATGGATGGCATCACTGGTTAATCTGGGTCAGCGCAGCGGTGAGCGGATTTGGCCCTTCCCGCTCGATGATGATTTCGACGACAACATCGAGAGCGAGTGGGCCGATCTGTTGCAGTGTGCGCCGGGCAGTTCGCCGGATCACATCGATGCGGCCCGTTTCCTTGCCCACTTTGTGCCCGAGCAGACCCCCTGGCTGCACTTCGACCTGAGCGGTTTTCGCAACAAGGGGGGCAATGGGGTGGTCTCCAGCGAAGTGACCGGGTTTGGCGTGCGGCTAACGCTGGATCTGCTGGCCAGCCCGCTTGGCAGAGTTGGCCGCCAAACTTCTGAACAATCTGAATGATAACAAGGAGTTATGTGAAAAAACCAAGCTATGACTGGGTGCTGTTCGATTTGGATGAAACCCTGCTCGATTTCCCGGTCGTCGAAGCGCTGACGCAAACCCTGCAGATCTATGGTGTACAGGCTGATGACGCCAGCATGGCGCAGTATCACGCCCTCAACCACGGGCTTTGGCAGCAGTACAACGATGGCGAGATCGATGCAACGGCGTTGCAGCAGACCCGCTTCTCCCTCTTTGCCCAGCAGGTTGCTGCCGATCCCATGGCGATGAACAACACCTTTCTGGAACAGATTGTTGCCCTGAGCATGCCCCTCGAAGGGGTGCTCGAGACCCTGCAGCAGCTTCGCAGCAAGGTGCGGATGGGGATTATCACCAATGGTTTCAGCGTGCCCCAGCGGGGGCGGCTCGGCAAACTGGGCTGGAGCGAGTGGTTTGAGCCGCTGGTGATCTCCGACGAGATCCGGGTGACCAAGCCAGCACCGGCCATTTTCCAGCACACCCTCTCCCTGATGGGGCAGCCAGATCCGGCTCGGGTGCTGATGGTGGGTGACAACCCCAAGACAGATATCGCCGGTGCGGCGGCACAGGGGCTGGCGACCTGCTGGTATAACCCTGAGCGGCAAGCGGGTGAGTGCGATGCAACCCACGAGATCCACCACTTCTCTCGTCTCTCAAGGATTGTATTGGGGCAGTAACTGGCGCTGCGACTGCAGACTGATCAGGTAATGCGGGCGGGGGAGATCACTCCCCCGTGATAGCTTGATGAGCAGGCACCATTTCGTAGCGCTCAAGGATTTGCTGGTACTCCGGGCTTTGCTTCAACTCGTCGATTGCCTGATTAAGCCGGTCCAGCTGGTGCTGTGTGGTGCTTTTTTGGCTCAGCATCAGGTGTACCGGGGTTCGTTGGATGTGCAGCAGGATATACAGTTCGTCGAGGGCGAGGCCTTGATGCACCCACTCCTGCATACCATGGGGATCGAGAATAAGTCCCTGGATCCGCCCTGCATTAAGCATCTTCAACAGTTGATCAAGTTTTAGCCGCAGCAGCAGGCGCGCTTGCATCTCTGGCTGCCCCATCAGCTGGCGAAAGGTGTCGCCGTAATCAAATCCCTTGAGTACGCCAATGTGGAAATCGGGTGTCTTGCGTAGCTCGTCCAGCGAGGTGATCCCGCGCCAGCGGGGCTCATCCTGGCGGCGGATGATGATGACCGTCTCCTCTTCCCGATAAGGGTGAGTGAAGCGGGCATATTGTTGCCGTTCGGCGGTGATATTGGCTGACATGGCCAGCTGAACCGTGCCAAAGCGCAGTTCATGGAGCACCCTGGCCCAGGGCATTTCGCTGAATCTGGCCTGATAACCGGCCCGCAGGAAGATAGCGTTGACCAGTTCTATATCCAGTCCCCGGATCTGCTGTTGTTCATCGTGAAAGCTGAAGGGTTGCCAGTCTGTCCAGCCGACGATCAAGGACTCCTGTGCCATCGTCTGGCAGCATAAACACCATACCAACAAGAGTCTGTACACAACTCACCCCTCGAACCGACTGATATGGTTGAGTATTGGACAGGAACGATGGAGTAACCAGTGCTGAGAATGGAGCAGATGCACAGAAGTGCATCTCTCATAGTTCGTGGGCGTGGAATCCCTTGCGATAGCGGGTTTCACAGCGTGGGCAGCGTTGCAGGGTCGGGTCTTGCTCCAGCTGTTCGATGGTCAGTTGCTCTTCACAATCGGAGCAGAGGCCATAGATGCCGAGATCCATCTGGCAGAGTGCCGCGTCGATCCGCTTGAGGCGGGCCACGCTCTGCTCCAACTTTGGCAGATCCAGTCGGCTGGTCAGTTCCACCAGTTGATCCTGCGCGCAGTGATCGACCTGTTCGGCCCATTCGTCACGGCGACAGGCTTTGAGCTGACCGATCAGCGTTTCTCGTACTTGGGCCCAGTCGGACAGCAGGCGATTACGCCAGACAGTCAACTGTGCTTGCGTCATTTCACACACATTATCCCCCACAGGACAGACGACAGATTCGGGGCAGTATAGGGATCCGATAACACTATCAAGATGACATGCGTCAAGTTAAACGTGGTTAGCCGTGGCTTTTGGCCGCTTGCAGCAGGGCATCGCGGATGGGATCTGTCTCTTTGAGCACCCGGATCTCCTGAAACAGCAGGTCCGCTTCGGGATATTCCCGCTTGAGATAGCTGAACCACTGTTTGATGCGGCTGGGGTAATAGTCAGCTTTTTCGCTGGCCAGATCCTGCTCGGTGTAGCTCACCATCAACTGCAGTACCTCGGCCCAGCTCATGTGGGGGCAGCCGGTTTTCATCACGTTGGCCAGATTGGGCAGGGAGATGGCGCCGCGCCCGACCATCAGGGCATCGCAGCCGGAGACGCTGGCGCAGGTGAGGGCATCTTTATGATCCCAAATCTCGCCGTTGGCGGTGACGGGGATGGGCAGGGCGCGGCGGATGGCGTCCACATACTCCCAGTGGGCGGGGGCCTTGTACCCTTCGCGCTTGGTGCGGGCATGGACGGCCAGCTCGTTGGCGCCGCCCTGGAAGACCGCCAGGGCGTTTTCCAGATAGAGATCCTTGTCATCGTAACCGAGGCGAATTTTGGCGCTCACCGGCAGATGGGCGGGCACTGCGTCGCGCACCGCCTTGACGATGCGGTAGATGGTCTCGGGCTCTTTGAGCAGCACCGCGCCGCCCTTGCTCTTGTTGACCGTGGGGGCGGGGCAGCCGAAGTTGAGATCGACGCCGGGGGAGCCGAGCTCGATGGCGCGCACGGCGTTCTCGGCCAGCCACTCGGGGTGTTGCCCCAGCAGTTGCACCCGTACCGGGGTGCCTGCACGGGTCTTGCCATCTTGCAGCAGTTCAGGGCAGAGGCGGTAGAACACCTTGGCGGGCAGCAGCTGATCGACGACCCGGATAAACTCGCTCACGCAGAGATCGTAATCATTGACGGAGGTGAGTACCTCCCGCATCAGGTGATCCAGTACCCCCTGCATGGGGGCCAAAATAACGCGCATAACGGTTTTCCGACGAGAGTGGGGAGAAAAAAGAGCGCAGATTGTAGTGGGGTTGCGGCCTGCTGTCAGCACCCGCTCAAACTCTGTTAGGCTAGAGGGAGATAAATCATACAAGGAGCAGGAATGAAGCGTTGGTGTCTGATGGCGCTCGGGTGGCTGGCATTTGCCACCGGTATCGTGGGCATTGTGCTGCCGCTTTTGCCGACTACCCCCTTCATGTTGCTGGCTGCCGCCCTGTTTGCCCGCTCGTCGCCCCGTTTTCATCGCTGGTTGCTGACCCATCCCTGGTTTGGTCCGCCCATCGTCGATTGGCAGCAGTATCGCGGCATTCGTCGCCAGGCCAGACGGCGCGCCATTATCTTCATTCTGCTCACCTTCTCGGTGTCGCTGGCGGTGGTGCCACTGCTGTGGGTCAAGGGGCTGCTGGTTGTCATAATGGTGATCCTGCTCACCTGGTTAATGCGCCTGCCGGTGCTGGAGCCAGTTGCAATGGTGAAGTGAAGTCCCTAAGCTATTGCAGCAATAATGCTATGGAGTCGGCCTGTCATTTTTGCGTGACAGGCTTTTTTATTTCCCGCAGAAGGGAATTGAGAAAAAATGGCCACCCCTGGGTCAAAAAAATAAGCGGTCAACACATGAATCCGGAAACCCTGAAATTTATCGAAGCAAGCATCAAGACCATTCCCGACTATCCGAAGCCGGGCATTCTGTTTCGTGACATCACCAGCCTGATCGAGAACGCCGAGGCCTTCAAGGCCACCATCGATCTGCTGGCCAATCATTATCGTGATCAAGGGATCACCAAGATTGTTGGCACCGAAGCCCGTGGCTTCATTTTCGGTGCACCGGTCGCCTTCGCCATGGGGCTGGGTTTCGTGCCGGTCCGCAAGCCGGGCAAGCTGCCGCGCGAAGTGATCGAGGAGTCCTATGCCCTCGAGTACGGCACCGATACCCTGCAACTGCACACCGATGCCATCGTGCCCGGTGACAAGGTGCTGGTGGTGGACGATCTGCTGGCGACCGGTGGTACCGTCGATGCGACCGTCAAGCTGATCCGCCGCGCCGGTGGTGAAGTGGCCGATGCGGCCTTCATCATCTCCCTGCCGTCTCTGGGTGGCGATGCCCGCCTGACTGCCGCTGGCATCAAGGTGGTCTCACTGGTCGAACTGGCCGGCGAGTAATGCCTCTTCGGCCCGATCCTCTGCATCGGGCCTGCGTTGAACCGGTGCCCTTGCGGGCATCGGTTTGAAAATCAAGCGATCCCTCCTGCTCTGACCGATAGCCGATACAGCCAGCCCGCCATTTGTGTTAGCATCCGGCCTCAATGCCCTGTCTTCCCTGCATGATGGATTTATGAGCTATCAGGTTCTGGCGCGTAAATGGCGCCCCCATACGTTTGAACAAGTGGTAGGCCAGCAACATGTGCTGACCGCCTTGACCAACGCCCTGGATCAGGGACGGCTGCATCACGCCTATCTGCTGAGCGGTACCCGCGGGGTCGGCAAGACCACCATCGCCCGTATTCTGGCCAAGAGCCTCAACTGCGAGCAGGGGATCAGCAGCCACCCGTGTGGCGTCTGCGATACCTGCCGCGAGATCGATCAGGGCAACTTTGTCGACCTGCTGGAGATTGACGCGGCGTCCCGCACCAAGGTGGAAGATACCCGCGAGCTGCTCGACAACGTGCAGTACCGCCCGGCCCGTGGCCGCTTCAAGGTCTACCTCATCGATGAAGTGCACATGTTGTCGCGTCACAGCTTCAACGCGCTGCTGAAAACCCTGGAAGAGCCACCCCCCTATGTGAAGTTTCTGCTGGCCACCACGGATCCGCAGAAGCTGCCCATTACCATCCTCTCGCGTTGCCTGCAGTTTCATCTGAAGAGTCTGGATCAGACCCAGATCGCCAAGCAGCTCGAATGGGTGCTGGATCAGGAGGGTCAGCCGTTTGAGCCGCGGGCCCTGCTGGCACTGGCCAAGGCCGCCGACGGCAGTATGCGCGATGCCCTGAGCCTGACCGATCAGGCGCTGGCCCACGGCAACGGCAGCGTTCGCCTCGAGAGCGTGCTGGCGATGCTGGGGACGCTCGATCACCGCCATCTGCACCAACTGCTGGAAGCCATTTTGCGGCAAGATGCCCCCGCGACCATGGCCAAGATCACCGAAATCGCCACCCTGGGCCCCGATTTTGATCAGCTCCACGCCGAGCTGGAAGGCTTGCTCCATCGCATCGCCATGGCGCAGCTGCTGCCTGCCAGCGTGCAGGAGCAGGGGGCGGATGCCGACTCCCTGCTGCAACTGGCCAAGGCGATGAGCCCGGAAGAGGTGCAGCTCTGCTACCAGATTGTGCTGGGTGGCCGTAAAGATCTGCCCTGGGCACCCGATGGCCGCACCGCGCTGGAGATGACCTGCCTGCGGATGCTCGCCTTCTCGCCAAGGCGCGATGCCCTGCATCCGGCCAGCCTCACTACGTTGCCCCCGTCAATGACGAGCAGCGCAACTCCGGTAGCTTCTTTGCCGGGAAAGCGCCCGGCCGCTGAATCGGCCGCGCTGGCACCGATCAGCGGCGCCGTGCCCGCACCGCTAGCCAGCCCGCCGGTTGCCAGCAGTGCTGCGCCAGTGGCTGATGCCGTTCTGCCTGAGCTGGCCCCTGCGGCGGATGACACCGGCAACCCCGCCGACAGCGAGGAGGAGGCGCAAGCCGCCGAGCTGTTTAGCCAGCAGGATGAGCTGTTGCGCGAAGCCGCAGGCATGGGTTATCAACCAGAGCCAACCCTCTCTGCTGCGCAGCCTGATATGTCAGCACACTCTGCCATGCAGCCCGCTGATGATGGCGCGCCTGCCGCAGCCGATGCGGCCTATTCCCGTGGCGAGCCGCTGACCGCCGCCTTCGAATCTGCAGCCGAGCCCGCGCTCGAACCGACAACCGAGCCGGTTGCCGCACCTGAAGCCGTGTCTGCGGTATCGAGCATGCAGAGCCTGCTTGGCAAACGAAATATGCTGCGCAGCCGCCAGCGTGGTCAGGATGCCCCGGCGGCGCCCGCGCCGCGCGCAGTGCCGGTTGCACCGGCTCGCCCTGTCGCGCCCGCTGCTGCTCCAGTCGTCACCCAACAGCCTGCTCCGGTCAGCCAACCGGCCGGGCAGGGGATGGCGACGATGGGACACTATGATGATCTGCCGCCAGTGGATCTCTATGGCGACGGTTACGAGCCGCAGGGTGACAACGGGGAATACGAAGAGTACCTCAATCAGGGCTTTGCCGAGCAGACTCCGGTGATGAGCCACGCCCCCGTCACGGCACCGGCCCAGCCAACCGATCTGCCACCCTGGGATCTCGACGGGCAGCCGAACTATCGACCCGGCGAGCGCAGCGCGACGGCGCCTGCGGTGATGCCAGCCCCTGCGACCCAGCCGGTGGCACCCGTTGCTACCACGGCTGTGGCTGCTGCCCCTGTGGCGCAGAACGAGCCAGCCCAGCCGGTGATGGAGACCATCGATTGGGACGAGCTCGAGAGCGATGAGGAGCCGCAAGAGGGGGAGGCGACCCGTCTTATTCCCTCGTCACTGCTCAATGGTTGCGGCGACGCTTGGGCCGAGTTGATTGCCCACACCCAGGTGGGTGGACGGCTGCGCCAGCTGGCCATCAACTCGGTGATGACGCGGGAGGGGGATAAGGTGTTGCTGACCCTCAAGCCCGAACAGCGCCATCTGGTTAGCGACAAGGCGCGCGCCGATCTGGCCGAGATCATTGGGCCAGCGCTGGGGCAACCGGTACAGGTCGAGGTAACGCTCGGTGTGGTGCCTGACAAGGAGACCCCCCTTGAGATCGAACACCGCCTTTATCTGGGGGTGCGCGAGCAGGTGACCCGGGATCTGGAGCAGGATCCCAACGTGCAGTTTTTAGTTCAGCGGTTTGGTGCCGTGCTTCATCACGAGAGCATCGAGCCCCTCAACCGCTAAATTCCGTGGCCGGGAGCTTGCTTCCGGTTGAAAAGCAGTTTGGCTGTCCCCATCTAGGACAGACAAGCCCACAGCCCGGCGCTGGATGCCGGATTTCAAGACGAGAGACGACATATGTTTGGTAAAGGTGGAATG
>NZ_JRGK01000315.1 GCF_000764645.1 Aeromonas finlandensis | reverse complement strand
GCCTGGTAATATAGGGTATTAATAATTGAAATCAGTTCATATAAAAAAGACCCACAAAACTTTCTGTCTGAACTAGGCAAGGTTGAATTGAATCAGTTACGTGGCGCAGATTCAACGGCACTGGACGAATTGGTTGCATTGCTTAAAAAAGAAAATATAAAAATTACAGCCAAGTATGATCAAAAAATAGATACCAGTGTATTTCCTGACCAAATCGTGACCGATGATGAGTCGCTGCTGAGAAAACTGTTAGCCTACTTTATGCCCGCTGATGCAACCATCCCTGGGGGGATCTATGATGCTCAAATAAGGGGGGGGTACGAAAACTTCAAGAAGATCATCACAGATGGGGTGGCAGCGGGACATCAAGAATATACATTACGGAGTTTTTTGGCTGTTACCCAATTTTCATTAACGCCGGATCGGATTGATGATGATGTGATTAGCGTGATGACGGACGCTATGGTTTTTAACGCGGGAGAGCGGGATCGCCTACGTAATGATGTAACAGCACTGACGGCTGAGCTTAGAATATATGTGGCTATTCAAAACCACGTTAACCAAGGCTTGGCAAATAGAACAGAAAAAATAAAAACAGATGGTAATGGTATTAATCTAATGGACCGTACATTGTATGGCTATTCTGATGAAGAATCTTTTAGAAAATCATCTGAGTTTAAAATACTTATAAATATTCAAGAAAATAGGCTTGTCGCTGCCTCTGAATTATCGACTATAACAATTAAGCCACAGTCAGCTCAAACTTTTCTATCAAGTGCCATGAAATATACCGGTAGTATGAATGGTGTTAATCATGAGTATACCAACACTAAAGATGACCGGGATGCAACCAATTTTGCTACATCTGTAAATGATAGAGCTCGGTCTATTAATGATGCTGTAAGCGAAAAAACAACACGATTGAATGACTATAGTTCTCGTTATAACTCGGCCATTGAAGCACTCAATAGATTTATCCAGAAGTATGAATCTGTGATGCGAGATATTCTTCAGGCTATTTAAGCTATAAAAATAGGTGGTATTTATGCAGGCTACACAAGAAAAAAATATTGATGCTGAGTTAGAGCAGGCGCTTGAGTCATTTCTGGAAGATGGTGGCACCTTGGCTATGTTGCGTAATATCTCCAACGATACGTTGGAGCAGATGTACGCCTTGGGGTTTAGTCAGTACCACTCAGGTAAATATGAAGATGCACAGAAAATATTTCAGGTGCTCTGTGTATTGGATCATTACGAATCCCGTTTTTTCCTGGGACTGGGCGCTTGCCGTCAGGCGTTGGGTCTGTATCAGCAAGCCATCGATAGTTATAGCTATGGTGCCATGATGGATCTGCAAGAGCCGCGCTTTCCATTTCATGCAGCAGAGTGTCTGTTGCATTTGGGAGAGCTGGATAAAGCCGAGAGTGGCTTTCACTCGGCTCAATTGCTGGCGGCAGATAAGCCGCAGCATGCGGTACTGGCGGAGAATGCCAGTACCATGTTGGAAGCTGTAAAAGTAAGAAAGGATATCCAAGATGAATCCAATCAGTAATGAACGGTCAAACCTGGCAGGGGTAAATAATATTGCCCCCTCGATTGAGGCACCCACTGCCGATATTAAAACCAGTGTTGCTACCGCCGTCGCTCCCGGTAATACACCTGCTGGCCGTGGCGCACTCCAAAGTAAAAGTGTTGAATTGCCATCCCCTCTGCCAGCAGTCAACCAGAACGTGACGGCAGAGCAGACCAATGAAATAGCGGGTCTGGTCGAAGAGTTATGGCCGGTTGCATTGAAAACGGTGCAGTTTCAGGCGTTCAACATGCTTATTTTATCTTTCACCTCTCCTGATGAGTTCGAAATTGAGTTGGGCAAGGTGACTGACAAATTGGGTGAGGCTCAGAAGAAGTTGAAGTTGGCCGAGGTTGAACAAACTCGTCAAAAAAACATTCAACAAATGGATGCCAACCAGACCAAGATGAAAGAGTCTGCAGAAGCGGCAGAAAAAGCCAAAAAATCTGGCTTGTTTGGAAAGATTTTTGGTTGGCTCAGTGCCATTGCCTCTATCGTGATTGGCGCCATTTTGGTGGCTACCGGGGTGGGTGCTGCAGCAGGGGCCTTGTTAATTGCAGCCGGTGCTGTGGGGGTTGCCAATATGGCCGTGCAGCAGGCGGCCCAAGATGGGCTAATCAGCGCGGAAACCATGAAGTGGCTTGGTCCTGTCATGACGGCGCTTGAGGTCGCGATGGCGGTGGTCTCTGCGGTTGTGACTTGCGGGGGGGCTGCCGCTGGTAAGCTTGCCGAGCTAGGAGCCAAGGTCGGTGGCAAGGTCGCAGAGGTGACAGGCAAAATTGCAGCGAAGGCTGGCGTAGAAGCATTCAAAGCGGGTGCCAAGGCTGCGACGGAAGTGACCAAGGCAACCCTGACCGCAACGCAAAAAGTAGTAAAAACAGCCACTGGCGCAACAGATCTGGTTCTCAATATTGGCCAGGGAACGGCCAGTACGGTGGATAGCGTTTTTAAGGCGAACCTGCAGAATAAACAAGCCGATGTGGTTGAGAACCGTCAGGACCTGACCACATTACAAGCTGTGATGGATAAGTTGAAAGAGGCGCTGTCGCAAATGACAGAGTCTTTCCAGCATATTATGGAGATGATTTTCCAAATGATTACAGCCAAAGGCACCATGCTGCAGAATATTGCCAGCAGACCGTCCGCTATCTAAATAAAAGGATTTTCTATTATGAGCATTAATATTGATTATTCGCTGAATGCAAATAGTGTTGCTGCTATGTCTGCCGAGGGTGTGGATAAAAGTAGTGCGCTAGCCAAATCTGCTACTTCCCATGAAGCGGCCTCTGTAATGAAGGGTGCTTCGGAATCACGCAAATCATCACGGCCTGAATTGATTCAACCTAATCAGGGGATCGATACGTCACTGCTTGCCAAAGGCAAGGATGAGCTGGATGGTATGCTGGGTATTTTGCTGGCATTGCTCGAGATGTCACGTCGAGCCCGCGAGATGGGTTTACAGCAGCGTGATATGGAAAGTCAGGCGGTGCTCTCAGCACAAAAAGATCAAGTAAAAGAGATGCGCGATGGCGCCAAATTGATGATTGCGATGGCGGTTGTTTCGGGGGTGATGACGGGTATCTCTGCTGTTTTGGGGACACTCTCTAGCGTTAAACAGGTCAAGACAATCAAGCAGGAAAAAGCACTCAATGCCAATGTGGTCAAACAGGGCAAAGAGTTGGAGCAGTTGACCGAGTTGAAGAAGGGCTCAGGTAAAGAGCTTGGTGCGGCAGGCAAAGACCTGTCGGATGATCTGCAAAAGAACCAAAGTCAGTTATCATCTTTAAACAAAAAGTTTGATGTCAGCACCAATCGTCAGCAGCTTTTCAATACGGTATCGCAAGGCCTTACTCAGATGGCTAATAGTGCCATCCAGTATCATGAGGCAGACAGTCAGGCTGATGCGAAAGAGGATGAATTCCGTGCCAATGTTGCTCAGACAGAGAAACAGAAGATCGAAGATAACATGTCTAATAATGTTAACTTTATGAAGGATGTGTTGCAGATGATGCACCAGTATGCTCAGAGCCATAATCAAGCTATGCGAGCCGCGTTTGGTGTTGCATAAGTATGGTGATATTCAAGGCGTCCGCTCGGGCGCCTTTTTGTTTTTCCGGCCATTTTTCTTAAAAGTGCGGCCCTTGAGTGACAGCCTGCATTGCCGTGGCAGGCTAACATCTTTTCCTCTCTGCTGGAGGAAATCATGGATGTAACTGTCATCATCAATCGGCTGCTCACCGAGTTTGCCACCAAGTATGGATTGCCACTCCTGACCCTGAATCAGGAGGGGGTTGCCGCGCTCTGTTTTGACGAGCGGCTGCAACTTAGCCTGATCCTGGTGCCGGAGCGGGATCAGCTGGTGTTGCAGGTCGATGTGGCCGAACTGCACCAGGTGGGGGAAGGGATCTTTCGTCAGCTGGCCTGCTTCAATCGTCACTGGTATCAGTTCAATCTCCACTTCGGCTTCGATGAAGAGAGTCTGAAGGTGCAGCTTTATCGCCAGATGACGGCAAGCCAGCTGACTCTGGCGTACCTTGAAGAGAGTCTCGCCAGCATGCTGGATCATGCTGAATTCTGGCAGGAGTTGCTGCAACCCGGACCGATCTCCGAGGGCCGCAGCGATGAGGTGACAGGAGTACGGGTATAACCATGAAGATTCAGAAAGCACCAAGCGCGCTGGCCCTGCATTCGGCAGAGAGTGGCAAGGTGGGGACATTTGCTGGCAGAACCATGAGCGCTCAGCCAGCCAGTGCGAGCCAGATCCCCTTGTCTGCGCTGCTGCGACGTTCTATTACCCTCAATCCGGTACAGGATCTGGCGCTTCAGCGATTGCAACAGGGTGAGCACACTCCGCTGGCCGAACGCCGGATCCGGGTGTTATGAGAGGCTTGCTGGCACTGATGCTGCTGATCGCTCTCGCCGGTTGTGTCACCACCCCGGAGCGGCGGCCGTCGATGCAGCAACTCAAGGGGGAGGTGCACTTCCCGGGTGCATTGCCACGTCCAGCGATGGTCGAGGTGGCGGTACTCAGTGTGATCGAGGGGCGTCCCTTGCAAGTGGCAGCCACCCGATATGAGGTGACCATGTTGCCATTGCTGTTTGATTTGCGATTGACGCCGCTGCAATTGGCAACAGGGGAGATCTATGTGCGTACCCGACTCAGGTTTATTGATGGCACAGCGGTGCAGGCCATGAGTCAGCAGAAAGTTTTTAAGGTTTTAAATGGCGAGAAAATAGTTATTCAATTGCAGCCTAGAAATTGTTATCCGCAATGTCAGTAGTGTCGGTGTTTAATAAATAAGCTTCAAATCAATCATTTACTCAATTGTCAGTTAGAGTCGCGCTGTTTCTTATTTGTAACAAACTGTCTTGTTATGTAAGTGCGGTCCGATGAATGAGTTGCTTTAATAGATAAGTAGTGTGTTAGCTCTAATTTCAGGCTGGTTTTTCTGCTTGTGACTGTTGTAGGATTCACCCTCATTTCAATGGTGATTAAATTGATGCTCACCAGATGATGAACTTATTACAAAATAATAAATAAAATAAACGCCAATAAGAAAGCACCCGAGAAGAAGCTTGCTTCCGCCGAGGTGTCACTGGCACTACACGCAGATTCAGGAAAACAGAATATGAAAGGCATTACTACCGCAGAGAAGGGCGACATGGCCCTACTCCAGTGGTGCATGTCTGCTTTTAACGTTATCGAACATCCGCAAGAGGGAATCTATATCCTCCTGGAAGGATCGATGAAGTGGCAGGACTGTACCGATACTTACGAGTTATCCCCCAACGAGCTCCTGTTCGTGCGCCGTGGCAACTACGCGGTTTGTACCGGTGACGTCCCCTGTCGCCTGCTTTGGCTACCCCTTTCAAACACCTTCTTGCAAGGCTTCTTGCAACGTTTTGGTTCACTGTTGAGCGAAGTCGCCCGGCTGGAGGGGATGGCCCCCACGCTGTTACCGTTTCACTCATCCCCCCTGCAGACGCAATGCATTCAGGGGCTGTGCGGGCTGACCGAACACGAACACCCCCCAGCCCTGGCCCAATTGCGTACCGAAGAGCTGCTGTTTCTGCTCGCGTTTGGCGAGCAGGGGCCCCAATTGATGTCAATATTGCGTCAGCTCAGTAATCGCCAGGTCGAGCGGTTGCAACAGTTTATGGAAAAGCACTATCTGATGGAGTGGAAGCTGAGCGAATTCGCCAAAGAGTTCGGGATGGGGCTGACCACATTCAAGGAGTTGTTTGGCTCGATATATGGTGTATCTCCCCGGGCCTGGATCAGCGAACGGCGGATTCTCTACGCTCATCAGTTATTACTCAATAGTGAAATGAGCATCGTCGATATAGCGATGGAGGCCGGTTTCTCCAGCCAATCTTATTTTACCCAGAGTTATCGCCGTCGTTTTGGCTGTACGCCGAGCCGTGCCAGACATGGCACAGATTAACGCCGGACTAAAATAATCTGACGTTTTTTATAAGCCGCGGAGCAAGGCAATGGATAGAATGGCCTGTATATCGAAACATCATTCCATTATTGCCCGCAGCAAGATGAGCAAGGCATAACATGAGTCAGCAAGATCACCTTTCACCTAACCAGGGCCTGTTTGCGGGTCGTCGGGTTACCGTTGTCCAGCCAGATACCCTGAGCCGGGATCGTCTGGTTGGCCAGCTGTCTGTGCTCCGTTATCAGGATGCCGGTGTGATCACCTCGCAGCAGATGGCCCTGTTGCAGCGGCTGTTGCCAAGAACTCGGCTGAAGAGTTTGCTGGACTCCATCTGGTTTCAGCGTCGCCTCGATGCCGGAGTTGCGGTGTCACGTCAGGAGTTGCAGCAGATCCTGCGACTGGCTGTCAGTGAGCGCTGCGACTGGATGCAACTGTTGGGGGATCGGATCAATCTGGCTGAGCGCCCGCAACTGTGGCACTGGGTGCTCTATCCACTCCACCGCTGGTGGGTGCAGCGTCTGGAACCGCGCTACGGCGCCTGGCTCAATGAACTGGAGCAGTTGCAGGTGATGCGACGCCAGCTCAATGCCCAGGCGGTGTTCTGGCAGACAGTGGTCGATGTGCCAGCAGATCTGGAGAGCAGGATCGCCGATCAGCTTGAGCAGTTGAGCCAGCGCGAGCAGGAGCTCATGCAGCTGCAGGCCGATTGCGAGGCGCGTCTCCGGCTTGCCTGGCCAGCCTGGTATGCACAAACGAGCAAGGAGGGAGACCCGGCTCACTTGATGCCGGTACCGTTGGAGCTCGGTGCATTCTGGCGTGCCCTGCAGGCGTTTCCCCATCAGTCTGACGCGGCCCGGACGCTGCACGAGTGGCTGGTTGGTCGGGGGATCGCGCTGGGTAAGGATCACTTCTACTGGCAACCATCTGTGGCAACCCCCCGCTAGATAGCCCGAGGAACTATGCACACACTACTGAATCGATTGGCCGCAAAACTCGGCCAAGGGCCTTTTGTTGCCGATGCTCAGGGTAAATATCACTTGCGGCTTGATGGCTATCCCCTCTTTTTAACCCCCAGAAATGGCGAGTTGCTGCTGAGTACCCCCCTGGTGAGCCGTCAGGCTGGCGGGGCGGAGGAGAGCGATCCCGCCTTGCTGAAACGCCTGCTGCAACAGGTGGTAGCCTGGGGCCGCCATGCCCCCCATGCCCTGGTGCTCGATGAACTCGGCAACTTGCAACTGGAAGCGAGACTCGCGCTGGAGTGGCTCGATGAGCAACTGCTGGAAGAGCGGTTGAGTCAGCACATTGCGCTGCTGGAGCGGCTGGAGCCGCAATTGACCGAGGCCGCACTGGCCCCCCGATGGAGACAGATGATATGGCACCCTTGAGCGTGCAACCCCTGCTGCGCCCCCTGTTCCTGTTGTGGCTCTGCCTCGCCGTGGTGGCATGGCAGCGTCCCGCCATGGCTCAGGAGCTGGACTGGGTTCCCATGCCTTACAGCTATGTAGCAGAAGGGGAGAGTCTGCGCGATGTGCTGGTCAACTTTGGCGCCAACTACGAGGTCTCGGTGGTGGTCAGCGACAAGGTCAATGATCAGGTCAACGGTCAGTTTGAGCACGATGAGCCGCTCGCCTTTTTGCAGCAGCTTGCCTCCCTCTACAACCTGGTCTGGTACTACGACGGCAATGTGCTCTATGTCTTCAAGAACAGCGAAGTACAGTCCCGCCTCATCAATCTGGAGCAGACTGGCGCAGCAGAACTCAAACAGGCGCTGCAGCGTGCCGGGATCTGGGAGCCGCGCTTTGGCTGGCGCCCCGATGCGGATAACCGGCTGGTCTATGTCTCCGGTCCGCCCCGTTATCTTGAGCTGATCGAGCAGACCGCGCAGGCTCTGGAGCAACAGTCCCAGCTGCGCAGCGAGAAGACCGGGCCGCTGGCCATCGAGATCTTTCCCCTCAAGTACGCCTCGGCGACCGACCGCTCCATCCAGTACCGCGATACCGATGTGGCAGCGCCCGGCGTGGCGACCATTTTGGCCAAGCTGCTCAGTGATGCCGGAGTGCAGATGGTGAACGGCGAGGGCAACAAGGGGGCCGCCGTCACCTCCGGCCAGGCCATTGTGCAGGCCGACCCTTCCCTCAATGCGGTGATCGTGCGCGATGCCCCGGAGCGGATGGCCATGTACGGCAAGCTGATTGCGGCGCTCGACAAACCGGCGGCCCGCATCGAGGTGGCACTCTCCATCATCGATATCAATGCCGAGGATCTCTCCCAGTTAGGGGTGGATTGGCGTGTCGGGATCCGCACCGGTTCCAACCAGCAGGTGGTCATCAAGACCACCGGTGATCGTGCGGGGATTGAAGGTGGCGCCGCGCTCGGCAGTCTGGTGGATTCCAAAGGACTCGACTATCTGCTGGCCCGGGTCAATCTGCTGGAGAACGAGGGCAATGCCCAGGTTGTCTCCCGCCCGACCCTGCTGACCCAGGAGAATACCCAGGCGGTGATCGACCACAGCGAAACCTACTACGTCAAGATCAGTGGTGAGCGGGTGGCAGAGCTGAAGGATATTACCTACGGCACCATGTTGCGGATGACGCCACGGGTGATCCAGATGGGTGACAGACCCGAGATCAGCCTGAGCCTCCATATCGAGGATGGCAACCAGAAGCCAAACAGCTCTGGCATCGACGGCATCCCGACCATCAGCCGCACCGTGGTGGATACCATCGCCCGGGTCGGCCACGGCCAGAGCCTGCTGATCGGCGGTATCTACCGTGACGAGATGAGCGAAAACCTGAGCAAAGTGCCCTTCCTCGGTGACATTCCCTATCTGGGCGTGCTGTTTCGCAGCGAAGAGGTCAAAACAAGGCGTGCCGTGCGTCTATTTATCATCGAACCTCGTCTGATTGATGACGGTATCGCGCACTATCTGGCCCTCGGCAACGGTCAGGATCTGCGGGCCGGGGTGCTCGGGGTTGACGAGATTTCCAACCAGAGTCTCTCCCTTGGCAAGGTACTGGGCGGCGCCCAGTGCCAGCCGCTGGCCGCAGCCCGTGACGTACAGCAGTTGCTGCGTCAGGGGGGCAAGAGCTCGTCCCTCATCCAGTGCCAGATGGGCAATGAGCTGGGGTGGCGGCTGGTCGAGATGAACAAGGATCAAAAATGTACGCCCGCTGCCAGCTGGTGTGTGCAGGCGGGTAAAGAGGGCGCCACTCGATGAGCTGGAAATGCCGCGTATATCGCGGGCTCAACCGCGGGGTGGAGGTCCCCCTGCAGGAGGGGCGTCTGGTCATCGGTGCCGATCCGCTGCTGGCCGATCTGGTGCTGGTAGACGAGGGGATGGCCGCGGAACATCTGGTGTTGATGGTCACTGGCGAAGGGATCACCCTGCAGGCGTGGGCTGACGGTATCACCCCGACTCAGGATGGTGACGCCCTGACCCCGGGGGCCCAGCTTAAGGCGGGGACACGACTGGAAGCGGGCCCCCTGCTCTGGAGCTTCTGCGACAACAGCCATTCACTTCCCGAGCAGTTGGAGGCGTTGGCGGTGGTGGCGGTACCCGCTCGTCCGCAGCGGCGAGCGGCCCGTGCCGAGGTATGGATGGGGGCGCTCTGCCTGAGCATGGTGGTTGCGGTGATCTTGATGCTTGGCACGGGCTGGTGGCATGGCGGTGACGAGAATGAGTCAGCTCGCAGTGAGCAGCTCTTGACGCGCTTTCTTGCCTCGCCCAAGTACCGTCAGGTGGTGTTGGACAACAGCGATCCCGAACTGTGGCAACTCTCCGGTTACGTCGATGAGAACAGTACCCGTCTTGCCTTGCAGCAGTACCTCGACAGCAACGGTTTTAGCTACCGCCTCGAGCTGCGCACCATGGAGGACCTGCGGCAGGGGGCCGGTTTTATCTTGCAGAAGCTGGGTTATGAACAGCTGCAACTCCGTAATGGCAAGGAGCCCGGTTGGCTGCGGCTCAGCGGTGAAATCAATGGCCAGGATGGCAAATGGAGCAAAATTGAATCCCTGCTCAAGCAGGAGGTCCCCGGCCTGCTGGGCGTGGAAAATCAGGTGCAGATTGCCGGGGCCTATCGCAAGCGCCTCAATGCCTTGCTGCAGGAGCAGGGATTGGCAGGGGTGTTGCGCGTGCGCGAGGCGGGCGATCGACTCGAGCTCTCCGGCCAGCTGGATGAGCGCCAGCTCGGCCAGTTTCAGCAGGTAAATCAACTGTTTCGCCGGGAGTTTGGCGCACACCCGACGCTCGAGCTGATCAATCAGACCCAAACGCCCCGTCAGGATGAGTTGGAGTTCGAGGTGCGCAGCGTCTCGTTTGGCCGAGTGCCCTACGTGATCCTGGCGGACAATCAGCGCTATCCGATCGGGGGGGCAACCGCCAGCGGGGTGCGGGTGCTGGCCATTCGCCGCGACGCGGTGGTGGTGAGCAAGGGCAGCCAGCAATACATCGTCAAGTTAAAAGGAGTCGAGCGGAATGATGACCAGTTTGGAAACGCGACTGTCCGGCGCTGAGCCCGCTTTTGCCCGCGAGTTGCACGAGCAGCTTGTTCAGGCACAGGGGGCGGTGAAGCGGCAACTGCTGCGCGGGGGCACCCCGCAACAGTATCGGGAGTGGCAACAAGAAGCTGACGCCATTGAGGCGGGGCTCAAGATCATTGGCAAGATACAGGAGCACAACCATGACTGATTACTTTAAATATGCGGACGGTACCACTAACACCCTCGATCAGGTGGCAGCGAAGCTCTCCGGGCAGGCCAATGAAGCCAACACCGAGGTCAACAAGGCCATTGCGGCGATGGAAAAGAATCCAGACAACCCGGCGTTGCTGGCCGAGTTGCAGCACAAGATCAACAAGTGGTCGGTGATCTACAACATCAATTCCACCGTGACTCGGGCCATGAAAGACCTGATGCAGGGTATTTTGCAGAAGATCTGATGATGAACCCTCAACTTAAGCGACAGCTGGCCGAACTTGCGCTGGCCGGGTCCGGCCACCATTGCCACCAGGAGGCGGCCACCATCGCCGACTGGTTGGCTGGCGAACCGGAGATGGCGGAGTGTGTGACACTCATTCGCCTCTCCTCCCTGATGAACCAGGGTGATTACCAGGCCGCTTTGCTGCTGGGTGAAGCGCATTGCACGCCGGATATCGAGCCCTGGCTGGCCCTGTGTGAGTGGCGGCTTGGTCAGCAGGATGCGCTGGCCGCACGGTTGTTCCGACTGGAGCAGAGTAGCCAGCCTGCCTTGCAACAGTTTGCCGCTGGCCTGCGCGAGCAGATGGCGTCATGAAAATAGAAGGCGGTGATCAGCCAATCCGGCAGCCACTCCAGGCGAGTCAGCTGCCGCCTCCCGAGCCGGTTGCCCAACGCCAGTTCGAGCGGCTGCTGGCCAAGGCTCCCGAGACGGATCTGGTTGAACGCTGGCAAAAGGGGGCGCCGCTCGACAGCTTGCTGGTCAATTTGGCGCCGGCTGCCCAGCGTGATCTGCTCTGGAAACTCCACCCGCAGGGCAACACACAACAGGCGGCTGAAATTGGTCAGCGGCTCGCTAAACCCGTCACCAGCAAGCTTGTCGAGCGATTTGGCGAGCGTCAGTTGCCGGTCGTTGCCGCGATAGATCTGCCCGAGTTGCGGGCTTTGATGCGGGAGTTTGACCCGTTGGCGTCGCGGCGGGAGAAGGTGTTGCTGACGCTGATCGGTGAGCTCAAGGACGGGCAGGGCGCTGTGCCCGCGGAACATCTGTTTCTCGATGCATTGGCTCGGCGCGAGCTGATGACCCTGATCCCGCTCAACGGCATGGTGGCTAATCTGATGCGCAATTCGCACAAACTTGATCTGGAGGCGTGATGGAAATTGCACAGTCTGCCCAGGCGGTCGTGACCAGCCTGGATGAGTTGAAAACGGCCGATGTCTCCTCTTCCCAGGTCGCCAGCTTTGACCAGGCGATGGGGAGCGCTTCACAAGGGCTCGGTGGCTCCCTGCTGGGGGAGCTGGGGGAGTTGAAGCAGCAGTTTGTCGAGGCCAAGCAGAGCCTGCAAGCCGAGCTGGCAACCCCGGGGGATGACCCCAACAGCCTGATGCAGATGCAGTGGTCGCTGATGCGGATCACCATGCAGGAGGAGCTGATCGCCAAAACGGTGGGCAAGATGAGCCAGAACGTAGAAACCCTGTTGAAGACCCAGTGAGGTAGTGTGAAGAGATCGATGCTGATGGGGGTGGTACTCACCTCCCTGCTACTCAGTGGCTGCAAAGTGGAGCTCTATACCGGGGTCACCCAGAAAGAGGGCAACGAGATGTTGGCGTTGCTGCAGACCGAGGGGATCTCCTCGGACAAGCAGCCAGACAAGGATGGCCTTATCAAGCTGCTGGTGGAGGAGTCTGACGTGGCGCAAGCCATTGAAACCCTCAAGCGCAAGGGTTATCCACGGGAGAGCTTCTCTACCCTGCAGGATGTGTTTCCCAAGGATGGCCTCATCTCTTCGCCCACCGAAGAGCGGGCTCGCCTCACCTATGCCAAGGCGCAGGAGATCTCCAATACCCTGTCGGAAATAGACGGGGTGCTGGTGGCTCGGGTCCATGTGGTATTACCGGAGGGCAACGAAGGGATCGGCAAAAAGCCGTCCCCTGCCTCTGCCTCGGTCTTTATCAAGCATGCGGCGGATATCCAACTGGACACCTACATCCTGCAGATCAAACAGCTGGTCAACAACAGCATTGAGGGGCTCGCCTACGACCGGATCAGTGTGGTGCTGGTGCCCTCGGCCGATGTGCGCCAGAGCCCGCTGATGCCGCGTAATACCTCGCTCTTCTCCATTGAAGTGAGCGAAGGTTCAAAGTGGCGGCTGGGTGGCTTGATTGCCCTGCTGTTGGCGCTGGTGATCACCACCAATCTGGCCCAGTACATGTGGCACCGGAGCCGGAGTCGCTGATGACCCCTGGTCTTACCCCATATCAATTGCGCTTTTGTCCGGCCAGTTACCTCCATGAGGAGCACTTCCCATCCTCATGGCGCTGGGTACAGCACGTTTTACCCGATTGGCGCATGCTATCCGCCAGTAATCGGGCGCTGCTTGATGAGCTGGTGTTGGGCATCGATTACGAGATGCCTGCGGCTCTCGGTGGGCTGGCTCTTTTTCCTCAAGCCGGGCTGGGCATGGTGCTGCGTCGCCTTGGCGCCGTGCTGCATGGGGAGGCGATCCGCCACTGCCTGCTGGCACCGGCGCTGCGCCAGATCATCGCCCTGCTGGGGGAGGAGGGGCACAGAGCCGTGCTCTCTCAACTCGACCTGCTGGTCGGGCCCTGGCCTGCCGGATGGCAGCAACCCCTGCCAGCCGATCTCGAGGGTGGCTATCTGGAAACGGCGGGGTTGCAGTTCTGGTTGGCGGCGGCGGGCGACGTGGATCCTGACTGGGCTCGTCGCCTCGCCCTGCGTCTTCCCCCTGCGCCACCAGGACCATCATGGCGCCTGGCTGCCAGTCAGCTGCCGCTGGCCCGGGCGCTTTGTCTCAAGATTGCCAAACAGGTAACACCCCAATGCTGCCATTTGTTGAAATAAAGAGTGACCATCTGCAACTGGCGCCAAGTCAGCGCATTTTGCGTAGCCAGGATTACCAGTCTTACCTGAGTGCACAGGAGCTGGTGGAGGTCGCCCGTGCCCAGGCCGCAGACATAGTGGCGGAGGCGCGCGCCGTCTACGAGCAGCAAAAGAGCCTCGGTTGGCAGGCTGGCATTGACGCGGCGCGGCGCGAACAGGCGGTACTGATCCACCAGACCCAGTTGCAGTGTCAGGGGTACTACCGCACCGTGGAGCAGCAGATGAGCGAGGTGGTGCTGCAGGCGGTGCGCAAGATCCTGCACGATTACGATCAGGTGGCGCTCACCCTCAAGGTGGTGCGCGAGGCGCTCTTGCTGGTGAGCAACCAGAAGCAGGTGACGGTGCGGGTGCACCCCGAGCAGGTACAGGCGGTACGCGACCAGATTGCCCGGGTGCACAAGGATTTCCCCGAGATCGGCTATCTGGAGATCTCCGCCGATGCTCGCCTCGATCAGGGGGGCTGCATCCTCGAGACCGAGGTGGGGATCATCGATGCCAGCCTCGATGGCCAGCTGGAGGCGCTTTCCATCGCCATGAGTACGGCGC
>NZ_JRGK01000314.1 GCF_000764645.1 Aeromonas finlandensis | reverse complement strand
CACCTGCCGCACCTGCCGCACCTGCCGCACCTGCCGCACCTGCCGCACCTGCCGCGGCGACTCCGCCTAAACCGGCTGTCCCTGTAACTAAACCCGCCCCAGTTGCACCCGCAAAACCCGCCGAAGCAGCCAAGGCACCAGCTCCTGCCGCCAAAGCAGTGCCAGCACCGGCAGAAAACAGTGCAGTTCAAAGCGATACGACAGTTCGGGTGGATACCAAGACCCTCGATGTCATCATGAATATGGTGGGTGAGTTGGTACTGGTGCGTAACCGGCTGGTGAGCTTGGGTATTGCCAGCAACGATGAAGAAATGTCAAAAGCGGTTGCCAATCTGGATGTAGTAACGGCTGACCTGCAAGGTGCGGTGATGAAGACCCGCATGCAGCCAATCAAAAAGGTGTTTGGCCGTTTCCCTCGTGTTGTGCGTGATCTGGCCCGAACCCTCAAGAAAGAGATTGAGCTGGTGATGGTGGGAGAAGAGACCGATCTCGATAAAAACCTGGTGGAAGCGCTCGCCGATCCTCTGGTTCACCTTGTCCGCAATTC
Organism: Aeromonas finlandensis; assembly: GCF_000764645.1. Lineage (GTDB taxonomy): Bacteria > Pseudomonadota > Gammaproteobacteria > Enterobacterales > Aeromonadaceae > Aeromonas > Aeromonas finlandensis. The sequence goes on along the minus strand of NZ_JRGK01000314.1, from coordinate 7,078 downwards.
TTGCGATCATGGGGTAGAAATGCCTGATGTGCGAGAGAAAGCAGGTAAGCCGCGTCAAGGTACGATTACGTTGAGTGCTTCCCAACAGGGTGATCATATTCTGCTTTGCATCGAAGATGATGGTGCAGGTATGGATCCTGAGAAGCTCAAGTCTATTGCCATCAATCGTGGTGTGCTTGATGCGGATACCGCTGCCCGCATGAGTGACAATGATGCTTACAACCTGATCTTTGCACCTGGCTTCTCGACCAAGGCTGAGATCTCAGACATCTCTGGTCGTGGTGTCGGGATGGATGTGGTCAAAACCAGCATTGTCAGCCTCAATGGCTCGGTGCATATCGATTCTACTTGGGGGAAAGGTACCCGTCTCGAAATCAAGGTTCCGTTGACACTGGCTATTCTGCCGACCTTGATGGTGGAAGTGGGTGAACAGACTTTTGCGTTGCCCCTTGGTTGTGTGAACGAAATTTTCCATCTGGATCTGAAAAAGGCCAATATGGTTGATGGTCAGCTCACGATTATTGTGCGCGAGAAGGCGATACCGCTCTTCTATCTGCACAAATGGCTGATCCGTGGCTCCAACAAGCGTTCCCGTCAGGATTCCGGGCATGTGGTGATCGTGCAGATTGGCACTCAGCAAATCGGGTTTGTGGTAGACAGCCTGATTGGTCAGGAGGAGGTGGTGATAAAGCCACTCGATAACCTGCTGCAAGGTACGCCAGGCATGGCCGGGGCGACGATTACCAGTGATGGCGGAATTGCTCTTATTTTGGATGTGCCGAGTCTGCTCAAAGCATATGCGCGTAGACATTAATAGCTCAGACCCAAGGAGTTAGAAAAACAACAATGGCAGTCAAGGTATTAGTTGTCGACGATTCGAGCTTCTTTCGCCGTCGTGTGAGCGAGATCATCAATCAGGATCCCATGCTGACGGTGATTGATACGGCCCAGAATGGACGTGAAGCGGTGGACAAGGCGATGTCGCTGCGCCCCGATGTGATCACCATGGACATCGAGATGCCCGTGATGGATGGCATCAGTGCGGTGCGTGAGATCATGGCCAAGTGCCCAACGCCCATTCTGATGTTCTCCTCCCTGACCCATGAAGGTGCCAAGGCTACGCTGGATGCACTGGACGCCGGTGCCCTCGACTTCTTGCCCAAGAAGTTTGAAGACATTGCCAGAGACAAGGACGAAGCGGTTAGACTGTTGCAACAGCGGGTGAAGGAGATTTCCCGCAAGCGCTTCCTTATGACGTCTGCGGCCCGCTCCAAAGCACCTGAACCGGTTGCTCGTGCTCCGCTGGGCAACACAACGCCTAGAACTTTGGAGCGTCAGCCTGAACTGCAACGCGCTGTCCCAAGTACCTCATTCAAGCGCAGCGGCAAGACCTATCAGCTAGTGGCGATCGGTACCTCTACCGGTGGGCCCGTCGCTCTACAAAATGTGTTGACCAAATTACCGGGGGATTTTCCCCATCCAATCTTGCTTATCCAGCATATGCCTGCCACCTTCACTGCCGCGTTTGCCGCCCGTCTCAACGGGTTATGCCAGATTGGCGTCAAGGAAGCGGAAGATGGCGATGTGCTCAAGCCGGGTCATGCCTACCTGGCTCCCGGTGGCAAACAGATGCTGCTGGAAGGGCGTGGAGCGGGTGCCCGCATACGGATTATTGATGGCAATGACAAGGTAAATTACAAGCCTTGTGTGGATATCACCTTTGCCTCGGCAGCCAAGACCTATGCCGATAAGGTGCTTGCAATCGTATTGACCGGTATGGGTGCCGATGGGCGAGATGGGGCTCGATTACTGAAAGAGCAGGGCTCTACCATCTGGGCTCAGGATGAAGCTTCCTGCGTGGTATATGGCATGCCTCAGGCGGTAGCTAAGGCGGGCATAGCCAGTGAATCACTCCCTCTGGACAAGGTGGCCCAGCGTATTCTGGTTGAGTTGGGGCGCTAATCATGGGCTTGCTCGGTCTGCTCCTGGCTCTGGGGGCTATTGCTATTGCCCAGCTGTGGCATGGTGGCTCCCTGTTGACTCTGGTGGACGGGCCCGCTTTTCTGATCGTGCTGGGCGGTACTGTCGGTGCCGTCACATTGCAGACCCCTGCCAAGTACATTCTGCTGGCGTTGCGTCAGTTGCTCTGGATTCTTACCCCTCCCCGGCAAGATCTCTCCACGCAGGCTGAACGGTTGCAGTCATGGGCCGTCTTTGCGCGCCAGCAAGGGCTGCTGGCCCTTGAAAATCAGGCTGAGCAGGAGGAAGACAACTTTACTCGGCAAGGGCTCGGCATGATTGTCGATGGGGTATCCACAGAGGATATCCGTATGCTGCTGGAAGCTGACATCGATATCGAGCAAGAGCGCAATGAACATGCCGCCAGGGTATTTGAATCCATGGGGGGATACAGTCCGACCATCGGGATCATCGGTGCCGTTCTGGGCTTGATCCAGGCCATGTTTCACCTTGAGGACCCCGCCGCCTTGGGCGCTGGTATTGCCGTTGCATTTGTAGCGACAATTTACGGTGTGGGTTTTGCCAACCTCATCTATCTGCCAATCGCAAACCGGTTGCGTGCTTTTCATTATCATTATGCGCTTTTTCAGGAGATGACTCTGGAAGGACTGATTGCGATTGCGCATGGAGAGAATGGGTTACAGGTTGAACGTCGGCTCAGGGCCTATTTGAAGGGAGAATAGCCATGCGCAAGCGCTATCGGTTGCACTTGCAGGGTCGCGAGCATCTTGATCGCTGGTTGGTCTCCTATGCCGATTATATGACGCTGATTTTTGCCCTGTTCGTTGTGCTCTACTCTGTAGCGCTGGTGAACAAGGACAAGTATCGCGCGGTGATTGATGGCATGAGCCAAGCATTCAGCGTCATTCAACCTCGTAGTGATGGTTTGCTCGACGGCCAGGGTAATTCCCTGCTGGATAATGCGGTCTCTGCATCCCCATCGTTGCTGGAAAGTGCAGCATCACCCTCTCCTTCACTTGCTCCCATTTCTGGTGTGCCAGTGCTGCAAGATGGCACGACACTTGCGAAACTCGATATGCAGTTGCAACAGAGCATGGGATCGCTGGTGGATGCCGGCATCATCAAACTGACGCAAGACGAAAACTGGCTGACTGTTGAACTCAGTTCCGGCTTGTTGTTTGGCAGCGGCAGCGCCTTTATGGGACCAAACGCTGCTCCGGTTATTAATACTCTTTCAAGTATTCTCAAACCGGTCGATAACTATGTAAGGGTTCGGGGTTATACCGATAACCAGCAGATAAATAATGAAATTTATCGTTCTAACTGGGCGCTCTCTGCCGCTCGGGCCGAAGCGGTACTCAATGGCTTGATTGCCGATGGTATCGCCCCCCAGCGTCTGGCGTTCGAGGCATATGGCGAGTTTTCCCCCTTTGCTGACAACAGCAGCGAACAGGGCAGATTGCAGAATCGCAAGGTTGTGGTCGCTATCTCCAAATTTGCCTGGGTGCCGCCAGCACCTGTGGTTGCAACGCCCCCGGTGGTTGCCAAGCCGGTTCCTGCTGTGCAGCAGGCGGTGGATGCAGGAGAGATAAAGGTGATCACCTTGCCCGGTGGTGGCATACGCATAACAACAAGGCAGGATTAATACAGTGATTGTTTGGACGGTTGCCAACCAGAAAGGTGGTGTGGGTAAAACCACCACAGTGGTCTCGCTTGCGGGGATCCTGGCCCAGCGTGGCCAGCGGGTGCTGTTGATTGACACCGATCCTCATGCTTCGCTGACTGCATATCTTGATTTTGATTCAGATCGTCTGGATGGAACCCTCTATGAGTTGTTTCAAGCTGTCAAACCGACAGCAGAGCTTGTCAATAAACTGACGCTCAAGACCAAGTTCGAGAATATCAATTTACTACCCGCGTCTATTACCTTGGCGACCCTTGATCGAGTGATGGGCAATCGTGAGGGGATGGGACTGGTACTGAAGCGGGCACTGCTGCGCATTCAGGAGCAATATGATTATGTACTGATCGATTGCCCGCCAGTGCTGGGGGTCATGATGGTCAACGCGCTGGCCGCCTGCGATCGCATTCTGGTGCCTGTCCAGACCGAATTTCTGGCCCTCAAGGGGTTGGAGCGAATGATGAAAACATTCGAGATCATGCAGCGTTCCAAGCGTGACAAGTTTCGCTATACCGTGATCCCGACCATGTTCGACAAGCGCACCCGTGCTTCTCTGATGACCTTGAAATCGATCAAGGATCAATATGGCGATTCAGTTTGGAATGCGGTGATCCCCATTGACACCAAGTTTCGGGATGCCAGCTTGCTGCATATCCCCCCGTCTATCTATTCTCCCGGGAGTCGTGGAACCTATGCATACGAAACGCTGCTCAACCATCTTGATGCCCTTGAGCGGCAACGGGTTCATGAGGTGACGGCATGAGAGATACCATTCAAGTACGGGCGATGGATGACTATTTCCACTCCCTGCTGCTCGATGAGCCGCTGGTGCTGGATGAGGTGGAAGAGGTTCAATCAGCCCCTGTTCTGCAGTTGCAACGTCAGCCTCAGAGCATCCCCGAGGTGGTCGCAGCACCTTACCTCGAAAGTGATCCACGGCTTGCCCAGCTTGGTGAATTACTGGCCCAAGTAGGGCAAGTCCAGTTTGAAAATGATGCCTTCACGCAGGAAGTGACACTCACAGCACCGCTGGAGATTGTGGCGGAAGAGTCGCTGTTGCCGGTTGAGCCTGAATGGCCTGCAGAGGTTCTGCTCCCCGAGGTTGCGGAGCCCCATACTACCATCCTGACCGAGACGGCGCTGGAGGTTGCTCCGGTAGAAGCCAGTAAACCGGTCGCCTGGGAAAATATCGATACCGGCAAAGAGTTTCAGGCCCTCTTTTTTGAAGTCGCGGGCGTGACTTTTGCTGTGCCGTTGACCGAGCTTGGCGGTATTCATCAGCTGGGGGAGATCACCTCCCTGTTTGGCCAGCCGGGCTGGTACAAGGGGATCATGACCTCCCGCGAGCAGAAGATGAATGTGGTCGATACTGCCCAATGGGTCATGCCGGGTCAGCATCTGGAGATGGATGATTACAAATATCTGATTATGCTTGGTGAATCGCCTTGGGGATTAGCCTGCCACCATCTCAAAGGGACTGAATTGTTACACCGTGATCAGGTTAAGTGGCGTCATCAGGAGGGCAAGCGCCCTTGGTTGGCGGGCATGGTCAAAGAAAAAATGTGTGCCCTGTTACACGTTCGCGAGCTGCTCCTGTTGCTGGAGCGTGGGGTTAACATAGAAGGTCGCTGATAACTTCTGCAATCGAGCGGTTTTATTGCTAGTTTTAGCAGTAGACGTTTTCATAAAAGGAATAAAAACATGACAGAAAAGCGCAATATTGCACAGAATCTGGCCGAAGATGAAGTGCTGCAATGGGTAACCTTCCAACTGGAAAACGAAACCTACGGCATCAATGTGATGCAGGTTCAGGAGGTGTTGCGCTACACCGAAATTGCGCCGGTGCCGGGTGCGCCTGAGTACGTATTGGGGATCATCAACCTGCGTGGCAATGTGGTGACTGTCATCGATACCCGTTCCCGTTTCGGTCTGCCTTCCGGTGATGTGAGTGAAAACTCCCGGATCGTGATTATCGAGGCCGAGAAACAGGTGATCGGCATCATGGTCGATAGCGTGGCGGAAGTGGTTTATCTGCGTTCTTCCGAGATCGATGCGGCACCTGCGGTCGGTACTGAAGAGAGCGCCAAGTTCATTCAGGGGGTCAGCAACCGTGATGGTCAACTGCTGATCCTGGTTGACTTGAACAAGCTGCTCTCCGATGAAGAGTGGGAAGATATCGGTTCCCTCTGATAGGTAAGGTGATGTTTTGATAATCGAGATGGTTGCCTTGGGGGTGTCTCTGATTGCCTTGGCGTTTGCTTCTTATATCTGGTTCAAGAGCAAGCGAAGCAAACAGGAGTCCGAGGCCAGTGTGGCAACGCTGCAAGGTCAGTTGGAAAGTTTGCGCAAGCAGATGATGGAGCTCCATACCGGTGCCATTGGCATGGGGCAGCGTCTGCAGTCGGTCGAAGGGGCGATGCAGCAGGTCAATGATCGCCAGCAAGAGCTGACTATGCAGGATCCCGAACGCAGGCTCTACAGTCGAGCGGCCAAGATGGTCGAATTGGGCGCAGATCTCGATGAAGTCATGAGTGAGTGCGAGTTGCCAAAGGCAGAGGCCGAGCTCTTGATCTCATTACGAAAAGGGCGTTCTTAATGATTTGGGAAGGCAATGGCCTTCCCAAATTGTTTCTCTCTTCTTCATCAGTGATACACACACTCCTCTCCTCGAGCGATGTGTGGTGACGGAGAAGAATAGTTATGCACTTTTGTTCAATTATCAGGTTTCTGGCAGTTTAATTCGTTTGGAAACTTTCGATTGTCGTTTATTTCTTCATGTCATCTTGGCTGATGCGCGATCTTCGCCACAAAACCAGTGGATGGTGGGCATCTTGGAAAAGACGTATTCCAATACTGTGTTAAGATGCAGGCCGCTTCTTTTCATCTGATAACATCCTCATGCTGCTTCAAGTTAACAATCTGAGCTGCGTGCGTGAAGATCGCACTCTGTTTGAACATCTCTCCTTTACGGTTGCTCCCGGCGATCTGGTACAAATCGAAGGGCCCAACGGTGTCGGCAAGACCAGTCTGTTGCGGTTGTTGACCGGGCTGTCTCAGTCGTTTGCCGGAGAGGTGTGCTGGAATGGAGAGAATATTCGTCACTGTCGTGATGAGTATCATGCCAATCTGCTCTATCTCGGTCATCAGCCCGGTGTCAAAGCGGCGCTGACTCCTTTTGAAAACCTGAAGTTCTACCAGCAGTTGCATCATCCGCAACAAACAGAGATCGACTTGTGGCAGATATTGGCCCGGGTGGGGCTGGCTGGTTTTGAAGAAAACCCGACCGGCCAGCTCTCTGCCGGTCAGCAACGCCGCGTGGCCCTGGCCAGACTCTGGCTGTCACAAAAACCGGCGCTCTGGATCCTGGATGAGCCCTTTACTGCTATCGACAAGCAGGGGGTCAAGGTGCTCGAGCAG
>NZ_JRGK01000313.1 GCF_000764645.1 Aeromonas finlandensis | reverse complement strand
ATATTACGCTTCTCACTTCGAAAGTCAAGCGATTGTTTTCGCTTTTCTTTCGGCGCCCACTTCACCAGGAAGCTGGCTCATCAGTTCGGCGTGTTCCGCCGTGCTGGTAGGGGCGCATTATAGGGAGCCGCGCCGGGATGACAAGGGATTTTTCAGTAAAAAAGTTCGTTCGCTCAGATATCAAGCAACCACCTCTTTTTTTGTTCGAAATGGCATCAATCCTGACTATTACCGGATTTAAATTGAACATTTGAAAAGCCAATTTATAATTGCCATCTCAAATGTTTAATTGGAATGCCCTCATGCATCAAATCCTCGATAGCCATAAGGAAGAGCAAATCGTCCCGCTGTTCCGCCTGGGGTTCCGACCCTTCTTCTTGTTCGGGGCTCTGTTTGCTGCCGTCGCCATGTTGCTCTGGCTGGGGCAGCTCAACGGTTGGCTAACCCTGCCCGGGATTGGCAACCCGATCTGGTGGCATGGTCATGAGATGCTGTTTGGTTTCGGGGCCGCCATCGTCGCGGGTTTTCTGCTCACCGCGGTGCAGAACTGGACGGCCCATCCCGGTATTCGGAGCTGGCCATTGGCACTGGTGGTGGGGTTGTGGATATTGCCAAGGACATTGTTACCCTGGCTGGGTGAGGAGAATACGCTCCTGATGGTAGCAGACCTGCTCTGGCTACCGCTTTGCGCCTGGTTCCTTGCCAAGCCTATTTTAATCACCCGGCAATGGCGCAATCTCTTCTTCGTGCCCCTGCTGCTGATATTGACCCTGCTCAATGGCGCCAGCTGGTTATGGCATGCAGAGTGGAGCACCGTTGAGCATCTGCTGATCACAACTGTGCTGCTGTTTACCACCCTGATCGCCGTGATGGGTGGAAGGGTGATTCCGTTCTTCACCGCCCGAGCAACCGGTCAGGAGAAAGCTGCACCCCTGCTCTGGCTGGAACGGGCAACGCTTGCTGCACAGTGGCTTATCTTGCTGCTCTGGCTGCTGCTCCCCACCCAGTGGGTCACCAGCATATATATAGCGCCTCTCTATATAGTGGCGGCGAGTTTGCAACTGTGGCGGCAACTGCGTTGGCATCTGCCATCGACCCTTGCACATCCACTGCTGTGGTCACTCCATCTCGCCTATCTGTTTATTCCCATTGGCCTGTTCGCCCTTGCGGCACATAGCGCGGATCTGCCCATCACGCTGTCGATGGCCAGCCACCTGCTCAGCGCAGGCTGCATGGGGACCATGATCCTGGGCATGATTGCGCGAGTATCCCTCGGCCATAGCGGTCGAACCTTGCAGGTGGGACGCAGGATCACTGGCGCATTTGCCTTGGTCATCGCTGCCGCCACAATGCGGGTGGTAATTCCGCTGTTCTGGCCTGCTTATACCCTGCATGGCTGGAACCTCAGCGCGCTTGCCTGGATCGCTGCCTATGGTCTGTTTGTCTGGGTCTATACCCCGATACTGACCCGCCCCAGAGCAGATGGTCGACCGGGTTGATCTCTGCGGAACATGTTCAGGGTGTTGCCACCGGATAGTGGATCAGGTTATGGAAAATAGCAGGGGCAATGCCCAGATTGCGATAACCGTGGGGATGGTCGGCAGCAAAGCGCACCGCCTCCCCTTGCGCCAGTGTGCGCCACTCTCCTTCCACCAGTACCTCCATCATGCCGCTGATGACGATGACATGCTCGGTCACTCCCGGCTCATGGGGGTCAGATTCACGCTGGTAACCCGGCAACAGGGTCAGCTCAAGCAATTCGAAGCCAAACCGGTTTTCATAAGGGAAGAGAGGGGCCACTTGCATGCCCTCTCCCGCAGGTTGCTGGCGAATGGCATCGGCGATGCGATAGAGCACCTCTGCCTGCGCGGCTGGAGTGGGCTCGATGAAACTGGAAAATGAGACTCGAAAACCGGTCGCAATCTTCCACAACGTCGCCACCGTTGGGCTGGACTCTCCCCGCTCAATCTGCCCCAACATCGCCTTGCTGACACCCGTTTCGCGCGCGGCGGCATCCAGGCTCCAGCCGCGCTCGCTGCGCAGCCCCTTCAGTCGAGCGGCCAGATACTGACTCATCTCTTGCATAACTGCCTCTTTATCACTCTTGCAAGACGCGCCTTGTGCGCTATAACGCACAAGGATATAGTCAAAACCAGATTGTACGTAATAACGCACAGTGCGTCACAACGCCAAGAGGAAGTCTCATGCCCTTCGCCCTCCCCCATCTGGTCGCAGGCTTTATCGCCGTGATGGTCGGCTACACCAGCTCCGTCATCCTGATCATCCAGTCCGCCACGGCGGCTGGCGCTGATAGTGCCCAAGTCGCCTCCTGGCTCTGGACGCTGGGGATCGGCATGGGGGTGAGCTGCATCGGCCTCTCTCTCTATTACCGCATACCCGTGCTCACCGCCTGGTCAACCCCGGGCGCGGCCCTGCTGATCACTACGCTGAGCAACTTTACCCTGGCGGAAGCCATCGGCGCCTTTGTGATCTCGTCCCTGCTGATTACCCTGTGTGGCATCAGCGGCTGGTTCGACCGTTTGATGAGGCATATCCCCGCTCCACTGGCCGCCGCCATGCTCGCTGGCGTGCTGCTCAAATTCGGGCTGGATCTGTTCAAGGTCGCCCCGCAAGATCCCTTGCTGCTTGGCACCCTGCTGCTGACCTTCCTGCTGGGGCGTCATCTCTGGCCCCGCTATACCATGGTGCTGGTACTGGGAGTGGGGATGCTGATCTGCAGCGTGCGGGGGGAGTTGCAGCTGGCTACCCTTCACTGGCAGCTCGCCAGCCCGCTCTGGACATGGCCGACCTTCTCCCTTGATGCTCTGTTTGGCATCGCGCTGCCGTTGTTCATTGTCACCATGACATCGCAAAACATGCCGGGGATCGCCATCTTGCGGGCCCATGGCTATCACCCAGCCACCTCCTCGCTGATCAGCTGGACCGGCCTGACCGGCCTGCTGCTCGCCCCTTTTGGCGGCTATGCCTTCAATCTGGCCGCCATCACCGCCGCCATCTGCATGGGCAAAGAGGTCGATCCGGATATCAAGCGCCGCTGGCCTGCTGCGGTCTGGGCGGGTGGCTTTTATCTTGTGACCGGCTGCTTTGGCGCAACCGTCGCCGCCCTGTTTAGCGCCTTCCCGGCAGCCCTTATCACCTGCGTCGCCGGATTGGCCCTGCTAGGCACCATCGGCAGCAGCCTGCACTCGGCCCTGCAACAAGATGAGGCGCGGGAAGCTGCGTTGCTTACCTTCATCATTACCGCGTCCGGGATCAGCCTGCTCGGCATCGCGGCGGCCTGCTGGGGTCTGCTGGTTGGCCTCGTTATCTATCAGTTCCAATCATATCGACAAAGGAATCAATGAGACCTCAAACCGTGATGGCCTGCGCAAGATCCAGATAAATTAATTCACAGATGAAACTAATTGCCCTTTAGTGGTGTCAGGGCATCAATCTTTCCGGACATGGTGCCCCGTCAGGCTCATGCAATGGAGAACAATAATGAAACATCATGCTCTCATCATTTTGTTGGCGCTTCTGGGCGTCAGCACGGCACACGCAGCCGACACCGACAGGGAGCTGGCTCGCCAGCTCGCACTTCAGCAGAAAAATCTGCTGCCCCTGCTGAGCAATCAGCAATACCAAAGCCCGCTTCCCAACCTGCTGCAAAAAGCCAGCCCACGCCTCAAACGGCAGGCGACCGATGCCAACCAGGCGGCCATCAGCCGGCAAGGGCTGGATGGTGAGGTCAAGCAACTGATGCAGTTGCGGCTGGCCAACACCGAGCAGGCCGCCGCACTGCAACAGGGCGTCGAACCGCTGGTCGCCTATGTTCCGAGTGGGGATGAGAAGAACTGGAGCGCCATTGAAGCATTCGACAGCGCAGGCAATCCCGTCTATCTGGATGTGGACAAGGCACCGGCCCGGCCGGTTCTGGTGGTCGAAGCCGATCCCGTCAAAGCCAAGGACGCAGGCTTGAAGGTGATGCGCAAGGCACTGGCCGATGCGGATCTGCAAAGCGCCCCGCGAGCGGCGGCCAGCACGGCGCCGCTCAAGACCAGTATCCTGAAAAAGATCAGACTGAGGGATGATCAGGAGCCCTGGCTGCTCGGCGCGGCCGAAGTGTATGCAGTGGTCGCAGGGGTCAATCCCAGCCGGGATGAACCTGTGGTCGATATTGTCGACATGCCCTACCTCGACTATGACAACACCGATTACACCCCCAACCAGATCCTTGTTTACTGGGATCGCTATCGCTGGGGTGCCGTCGACGTGGTGATGATGGAGCAGGATGACAACGTCAACTACAAGGAGCTGAGCGCCTTGCTGATCGAGGCCCTTAAACTCGGCTTTACTGCGGGTGGGGTACCGGAAGCGCTGCCCTTCCTCGATCTTGGTGGTCGCATCGTCAAGGCGCTGCCCGACTCCTGGATGACCAACAACGACGACTATCTGGATACCTTCTACACACTGGAGCAAGATCAGGTCTATCACCAGTATCCGGGGGCTGCCGGTAATGCGGTTATCGATCTTGAGCCAAAAGAGATCGCCCCAACCAGACCGTGATAATCGACCATAACGAAAAAGCCAATGAGCAACTCATTGGCTTTTTGCTTTTATCACGGTGACCACTGGTCAGCCCTTGGGACGAACCCCCAGGGTATGACAGATGGCATAGGTCAACTCGGAGCGATTGAGGGTATAGAAGTGGAAATCCTTCACCCCCTCCTGACTTAGCACGCGCACCTGATCGATGGCGATGCTCGCCCCCACCAGATTACGGGTCATCTGATCGTTATCCAGCCCCTCGAAACGCTGATGCATCCAGCGCGGGATCTTCACGTTGGTGAAACCGGCGAACTTGGCCAGCGTCTGGTAGTTGGAGACCGGCAGGATCCCCGGCACGATTTCGGCATCGATGCCGATGGCAGCGCAGCGATCCCGAAAGCGCAGATACGTTTCCACATCGAAGAAGAATTGGGTAATGGCACGGTTGGCACCGGCATCGATCTTGCGTTTGAGGTTGAGCAGATCGGATTGCGCACTCTTGGCCTCCGGGTGCCCTTCCGGATAGGCGGCAACCGAGATATCGAAATCGGCCTCTGACTTGAGCAGGGCAACCAGATCGGTGGCATACATATCCGGCTTGTCCAACCCCTGCGGCAAGTCACCGCGCAGAGCCACGATATGGCGAATACCGCTATTCCAGTAGTCGCGGGCGATGGTACGCAGCTCGTCGCGGCTGGCATCAATACAGGTCAGGTGCGGCGCGGCAATCAGGCCGGTCCGCTCCTTGATGTCCTTGATCACCTTGTGGGTGCGATCACGGGTGCCGGAGTTGGCGCCATAGGTGACGGAGACGAATTTGGGTTCCAGCACTTTCAGCCGTTCGATGGACTGCCAGAGGGTGTTTTCCATCCCTTCACTGTTGGGCGGAAAAAACTCGAAACTGACCGATATATCGCCATTCAAATCTGCCAAGCTCTGGTTGAGCGCCTCAACCTGACGTGCACTGTGAAATCCCATCTGCTCTTCTCCCAGTCCTGCAATCCATCTGCCTACGTCAAAACGGATGTTTGGACGTCTAAACGTCTTTATATTTATGAGTAAAACGCTACAAAGTCAACAGGGATTTACCTCACTTCCGATCCGATGAACTTCATATTTACAAAATTAACGGTAAGTAACAGGAAAGTGCCCATCCCAAAATCGCCCCAGTCGAGTTATCATGGGGGCAGATCGTCCTGGACGTTCTGAATCTGCGTGTGATTGTTTGGCCGGAGGTTTCTCCGGCCCCTTTTCATCTATTCCGCACTCCTGCCGATAACAGAATGAGTCTTTGCAGGAGCACCATCATGGATACCCACCCCGGCTTTGCCACCGACTTGCTTTTTGATCGCTACCAAGGCGAGGTCACCCGACACGAGCAGTTCTGGGCGGTTCGCACGCCGGATGCACCCGACTACTACTTCGGCAACTACCTGCTGCTCCCCATCCCCCCCAGCGACCATGACAAAGGCTGGCTGGAAGCCGCTTTTGATCAGCTGATCGGCCAGGATCCCAGAGTACGTCACCGAACATTTCAGTGGCCACTGGCTGCAGGACAAAACAGCCGGATCGCCGGTTTTGTCGCAACCGGATACCAATACATGGAGTGCGTGGTGCTGGCGCTGGATGAGCAGAACTGCCCGCCCCCTAACGGCGACATGGACAAGGTTCAGGCTCGTCCCTTCACCATTGCTGATTGGCCAGAGTGGCTCGAATTCGAACTCCATGAGCGGGATGAGGGACACTCGGAACAGAGCTATCTACCCTATCTGCGATCCCGTCAGGCGCTCTATCAAGCCATGATTGCCGATGGGCTCGGGGAGTGGTGGGGGATCTGGCAAGAGGGACAACTGGTCGCCAGTTGTGGTCTCTTCTTTTGCGGCACGCTAGGACGCTTCCAGTTGGTACGCACTCACCAAGCGTGGCGCAACAAGGGGTTATGCCGCCAGCTGCTCAGTCAGGTGGCTCGCGCAGGATTGTCCCGCGCCAAACAGCTGATTATCGTGGCCGACGAACACTACCATGCCCAGCGAATTTACCGATCTCTGGGGTTCGCCCCGGTTGCCCGCATCGGCAGCCTTTGCCGCTGGCCCCACGAAGCACAATAAAGCGATGCATGCTGGCCGCGAGCCATAAAAAACGGGAGGCTGATGCCTCCCGTTGTTATTGATGCAGATGACTTATTGCTGCGGCGCTTCCAGCTCGTTGGAGAGCGCCTGCTCCACCTCATCCGAAGGGACCGGTAATGGCGCAGCGGCGGCTGATGCGGGTTCTGCGGGAATAACAGCAGGTGCCACCACAGCAGGCGTTTCACTGGTCGCGGGTGCAGCGGACACCGCAGCAGCCGGCGCTGACACCGGAGTCGGGGCAACCGCATCACACTGACAATCTGCACTCTTGGCCTTGTTGCCCTGATGAGGGGCATACCAGCCCTTCAAGCCACCTTCCAGTCGATCCGCGGCAGCCTTGGGCTCCATCTTGCCAAGCATCACCGCCTGACTCACCTCGGCCAGTTCATCCCCCAACTTGGGCGTACCACGGGAGAGGATCTGGGTCGCCACCCGAATAGTTGAGTCACACTGATCGCGCCACTCCATCATCTCTTTGGCCGCCGGATTGGTGACATCGAAGAAGTGGTTGGAGAGGGAGAAAAATCCCGGCAACGAGTTGGTATAGAGCTCGGCAAATTGCGGCGTCGTCAGCCACTGCAGGAAGGCCATGGCCCCCTCTTTGTTCTTGCTTGCCGGGTTCATCCCCATACCGATATCGGTGTGATCGGTAAAGAAGCAACCGTCTCCCTGTTTGGCCACCGGCGGACGCATGACGCCAAAATCAACCTTGCCGGTAAAGGGGGCAATCTCCCAGGATCCTGCAACATAGAAAGCGGCCTTGCCGGAGGTAAACAGCTCGTTGCTGGTCGCGTAATCGCGACTCTCGGCCCCCTCACCGAGGTAGGAGCGCCAACGGGCAAGTTCATCGAACACCTTCACATATTGCGGGTTGTCCAGCCGCTCCTGCCCACCGATCAGCGCCAGACGGCCATCTTCCCCTTTCCAGTAATTGGGACCAATGTTCTGGAAGCCAAGTTCGGAGGCGACCCAGCTCTCGGAACCGCTCATGGCCAGCGGCACATAGCGACCATCGGCCTTGATCTTGTCCAGCACGGCAAAGAACTGGTCGCGGGTTTGCGGTAATGTCAGCCCCAACTCACTGAAGATCTTCTTGTTATAGAAGAAGCCATGGATCACCGAGGCCATCGGCACACAGAAAGTCTGGGCACCGGAATCAGTCTGCCAAGGCGACTGGGCAAAACTTGGGAAGTTTTCCATCCCCGCCATTTCAGTCAGCTCGGCCAGATGGCCCGCCTTGAACAGGGCGAGCGAATCATCAAACGGACGACAGGTGATCAAGTCCCCTGCCTTGCCCCCTTTCAGACTCTCCCACAGGGTGGGCATGTAGTTGACGTTCTGCACCGGGTGAAAACTCACCTTGATGCCGGGATGTGCCGCTTCAAACGCCGGGATGATCTTCTGTTCCCACAGCGCTTTGTCATCGGTTCGCCAGCTCTCAATCACCAGCTCGCTGGCCATCAGCTGGCCACACAACAGGAGACTCAGGGCTCCAATCCACTTTTTAGACATAAGCCCTCCTAGACCTTGAAATGTGCGATCAATTGCTGCTGTTTGGCGACCAGGTCGGCCAGCACTTCGCTGCTGCTGGCGGATTCGCGCGCCTCCCGCTCGGTCTCGTATGCCACATCGGCAATACCGGCGATATGACGAGCGACCCCCTGACTGACGGAGATCTGCTCCTGAGCGGCATGGGCAACCTGATCGGCCATCGACTTGATGGCACCCATCCGATCGGCAATGGATTGCAGCGCCACATCCATCTCGCGGGTCTGCTCGACACAGCTTTGGGTTTGCTCCTGGCTGCGCCCCATCACTTCGACCACATGCTTGCTGGAGCTCTGCAGGTTCTCAATCATCCCCTGGATCTCTTCGGTCGAGGTCTGGGTGCGATTGGCCAGTGCCCGCACTTCATCTGCAACCACCGCAAAACCGCGACCGGCATCCCCAGCACGGGCGGCTTCGATAGCCGCGTTCAACGCCAGCAGGTTGGTCTGTTCGGCAATGCTGCGGATCACATCGAGAATGCTGCCGATGTTGTTGCTGAATTCCCCCAGCTTGTAGGTAATGCCGACCGCCTCTTCCATGGCGCCAGCCAACTGCTCGGTGATCCGGCGAGTAGTGGCCACTTTCTGGCGACCACTGCGCGCCTCGTCATCGGCCAGATCCACTTCCCGCTTGGTGCCATCCGTAGAGCGGGCCACCTCGGTGGCGCTCACTTCCAGCTCGGTAATGGCGGCGGCAACCTGATCGGTCTGGCTCTTCTGCTCCTGCACCCGGGACATGGCCCGTTCGCTGATCTCGGCGGCGCGGCTCGCCTCATCCACCAGATGGCGGGAGCCCGCATTGATTTGAGAGAGCAGCTCGCCGGTCTTGCCCGCCAGCGTATCGATGGAACGAGAGAGACTGCCAAATTCGCAACTGCTGCGGTAGTTGATGCGGCGGGTCATGTCGCCGGCCGCCATGTAATCCAGCTCCTTGTTGATCATCTGTAACGGGCGCTGAATGCTGCGCGCCGTGGTATAGCCGATCACCAGCGCTGCAGCGGCCGACATCGCGGCAACTACCAAGATCCAGAAGCTGGCACTGCTGACCGCCGCATCGGCGTTGATCCGGCTCTCGCTGGCGATGGCACCGGCAGACTTGCCCATCTCATCGAGCAGATTGAGGCTATTGACCAGACTGGCATCCAGCTGCTGATTCTGCGTGGCCAGCGACAGCTCCAGTTGTTGGGCCTGACGCATGGTCGCCAACAAGCCCTGAGCGCCGAGCGCCAGCTCCTGCATTCGATCCAGATTGGAGACAAACCGCGCTTTCACATCATCCGGCACCAATACCCGCTCCAGACGCTTGCGCGCCATCTCGATATCCTTGCTCAGCACCTTTTCCAGCTCGTTTAGATCAGTCTTGGCATCGGCACGGCGGATATTTTTCAGGTCCCGGGCGATACCGGAAGTAATGAGTTCCGCCTTGTTGCGCATCGAGCGCTTGCTGGCGGTCTGTTGCAGCAGCAGGTCCGCCGCCCACTGGTAGGTATCCTCAAGACGGATAAATTCCATCTCCAGTTTGTGGCGCTGATCCCAGGTATTCACCCACTGTCCATGCTGGGCCAGCACTTGATCGGCCAAACTATAAAACTGACTAGTTGCGCCCTCGACCTGCTGGAAACGGGCACGGGCATCAGCCACCTCGGTGAATTTCCCCATCTCCTGGCTCAGCTGGGCAAAACGGTTCTGCTGCTCCTTGAACTTGCTGGCAAGCTGCGGCAACTGGACTGCATCTTCACTGGTGCGATAAACCAGCACCCAGCGGTTACTATCCTGCAATGCCCCCTTGAGACCTGCAACAGCCACCACCAGCGGAGTTGCCCGGTCAGATACAGCAGAGAGGCCGTCGTTTATACCCTTGATTTTAATGGTACTGATCACGCCAAGCAGGATCAGCAACAGCAGCATCAACACAAATCCGGCGATGATCCGCTGCACGATAGATAAACCCATGGAGACATCCTCACTCATTGGGGAAAGGTAAAGTGAACATAGTCACTATCGGCAGGGGTGGCGAATGGCTGAACTAGAACAGGGGGTATTTAATGGATTTGTATTGTGTTGGATCACAATCTGCCAGAGTTCGGCTGATATAAAAAAGCCCGACCTGAGTCGGGCTGAAAGAGACGTACTTTGCTATTTTCCGTGGCCACCTAATAAAGGTCAGCCACCAGAATCAGATCATTAGAAGCGGTAACCCGCGCCTACCATAAAGACCATAGGGTCAATTTTGGCGTTGATGGTACCAACGGTTTGAGTGTGAACATCGGTATCAATATCCATGATCCAGGCGGAGCCGTTCACAAACCAGCGGTCGGTAATTGCCATGTCGATACCGACTTGTCCGGCAACACCCCAAGAGCTATCCAGACTGATATCGTCATTTGCCAGTGGGCCACGGCCCTTCTCGTCAAAGAAGGTGGTGTAGTTCACACCAACGCCAACGTACGGGCGCACCTTGCTTTTGGCATCACCAAAATAATATTGAGCCATCAGGGTCGGTGGCAAGTGCTTAACCTTGGCCACTTCAGTATCACCCAGTTTCACAGAATGGGAGAATGGCGTCGCAGCCAGCAACTCAACACCGAAGTTATCTGTCGCCATATAGGTCAGAGTTAAACCAAGCTGCATATTGTCATTGATGGTTAGATCAATCGGGGAGGTACTCTCTTGCGGAGAAACAAAAGCAGCACCACCACGAACCAGAATGTCGCCAGCCTGGTGAGCCATGGCGAAAGGAGAGGTCACTGCAGCGGCAATCATCAGAGGAAGTAATTTTTTCATCACGTAATCCCTTTTTTGTTTTCATTTGATGCTGTAAGCCTGCTGACTATAGAGCTTTGTAAATGCAAAGTTATTGACTTGGAGCAAACGTTGCACAGAAATAAATCGATTGGGATGACATCTTTATCGTCAATCCTGCCTGACTACAAAACCGGATGCAGCACGAAAACTATCGCCATGCAGACCTTGAGAGACGGCGTAACCAAGGGCAAAGGTGCTCGCACCGCACACCTTTACATGACACCAAACAACGATTAATTGTTGTTAATTCAAACAAATAGGCGTATTTTTGCAGCACGAAAGTTATTTGTAAGTGATTTTTTATTTATGAAAAATGAGTCGCGATGGCACAAGGTGGGAACGTTTCTCGCTGCTGCCTGGGGGATCGGATCCTTTCTCTTTATTCTGCTCGGTTTTATCGTCGCACTGGCCTATCTGGTTTTGGTAAGACAGGGCTAATCCCGATTTTCTGCCCGTTGCAGCTGTAGGTATTGACCTTCAGCGAGCTCGGTAACCGTCATAGCTACAGCCTCCGGGGAAAGTAGCCTCGTATAGCCACACCACTGGTTTCGTCCCCCCTCTTTAGCCCGATAAAGAGCCATATCAGCCAATTTGAAGCTATGGCTCCAAAATGTATCGGGTATTGATGGGTGCAATGGATAGCGACAAAAACCTGACGAAACCGTCAATCGTAACGGCGTCTCATCCTTGCCAAACCGATGTTGCGCGACACGCTGCCTGAAATACTCGACCCGCAATGCCACCTCTTCATCTTCATCCATCTGCAACAACAGCAAAAACTCCTCCCCACCCAATCTGATAATCGGCTCAGCCTCACTCACCACCAGTTTGCGAAGCAGGTCGGCCAACTGGCTCAAAACCAGATCGCCAATATCATGACCCAACTGATCATTGATCCGTTTGAAATGGTCGAGATCCAGTAACAACAGCAGGCAGGGAGTAGCATGATGGATCTGCAACCAGCTATCCAGATAGCGTCGATTGCAACAGCGGGTCAACGGATCAGTGGAGGCGGCCATCTCCATCTGACGAGACTTGGCCAGTAACTCATCGTGCTGCAGACTGACCTTGCTGGCCATCTCCCTGAACTTGCCGCTCAGGGTGGCCATCTCGGCGCTGCTGTCGATATAGGGGATCAAACTGGCATCTGGCCGATCACCAAAGCGCTGCAGCGCCGACACCAGTTGCTGCAACGGGGTAAGCACAATGCCGTTGAGCCGGTACATGGCGATCATGACGCAAAGAAAACTGATAAACAGCATGCCAATGAAGGTCCAGATCGCCCCCTCCATGACACCACTCAAGACCTTTCGCTCCTCCTCAATCACCAGGGTCAACACCGGCAGGCTATCGCCGTTGAGCAATCGCACTTCTCCCCTCAGCCGAGTCAGCCCAAGGTCGATCAGGCGATACGTTATTTGCGGTTTCAGCGGTTTGAAGGTGGCGGTGACATCCAGATTGGAGTGAGAGATAGCCAGTGGCAGCGCGGTACGCTCTGATACCTGCTCGAGATAGGCCTTGTCGAGCCAACGTACAACCAGCAAGAAACCGTTGAACGGGGCCGACTCGTCACTGTTTCTGATCGGCTGCCATGAGTACATCAGCGGTCCCCACTGGGAAGCGCGGATCCCGTGCAGATTAATGCCCCCTTGCGCCACCGATCGCTCTCTTAACTGCTTTTTCAGTTCATCAAGGAAGTAGGGAAACTGATCCGGGTTGATCCCCGGCGCATCGGGCAGCAAGGTGCGTGTCCAGATCTCGTAGCCGCTGAGATCCATAAAGCTCATCAGGTTGAGACTAAAGTCCCGCATCGGCATGTCATGGAACAGGTTGGATTCGATGTACGCCCTGCTTTTGGTGCCCATAAAGCGGTGGCTGTCGTCCCAGATGCCCCAGTCCCGGCTGAATGCATCCAGAGCTGCCACATCAGCCTGCACCGCCTTGCTCACACGCAGCAAATGCTCCTTCATTCGTTGCTCTTCAATCCGGCTGGCAGCCGGGATCTGGGCCCACGCCAGCAGGATCAGCAATAGCAGGATCGCCCCCAGCCAGATGGGGAACATGGAGTAAGCCAACTGATGATCAATCGTGCGCGGAGCCTGAGCCATAACCCGATATATCCATTACCATGACACTGAGATGCCAAGCTTGCCCACACCTGACGAGCTTCCCCCCTATGCTCCCGATTTTTATAACAAAAAGGGGCCAAAGGCCCCTCGATTATAACGGCTTAACGGGACAATAGTGGCCGCAAAAACCGTGCAGTATGAGACTCTTTATTGCCGCATATCTCCTCCGGCGTCCCCGTCACCAGAATGCGGCCACCACCGGCACCGCCCTCCGGCCCCAGATCGACGATCCAGTCGGCGGTTTTCACTACATCCAGGTTGTGTTCGATGATGACGATGGTATTGCCGCGATCCCGCAGCTGGTGCAGCACCTTGAGCAGCTGCTGGATGTCATGGAAGTGCAACCCGGTAGTCGGCTCGTCCAGAATATAGAGGGTCTGGCCGGTATCCCGCTTGGAGAGCTCCCGCGCCAGCTTGACCCGCTGCGCCTCGCCGCCCGACAGGGTGGTGGCCGACTGGCCAAGCCGGATATAGGAGAGGCCCACATCCATCAGGGTCTGCAGCTTGCGCGCCACTGCCGGTACCGGGTCGAAGAACTCGCGGGCATCTTCCACCGTCATCTCGAGGATTTCGTGGATATTCTTGCCCTTGTACTTCACCTCCAGCGTCTCCCGGTTGTAGCGCTTGCCCTTGCAGACGTCGCACGGCACGTAGACATCCGGCAGGAAGTGCATCTCCACCTTGATGACCCCATCCCCCTGACACGCCTCACAGCGCCCCCCCTTCACGTTGAAGGAGAAGCGGCCCGGCTGGTAGCCGCGCGAACGCGCCTCTTGGGTGCCGGAGAGCAGCTCGCGGATCGGCGTGAACAGTCCGGTGTAAGTGGCGGGGTTGGAGCGGGGAGTACGGCCGATGGGACTCTGGTCGATATCCACCACCTTGTCCAGATGCTCCAGTCCCTCAACGCTGCGATAGGGTGCCGGGGTGGACTCGGTCGCCTTGTTGAGCTCGCGGTGGGCGATGCGAAACAGGGTGTCGTTGATCAAAGTCGACTTGCCGGAGCCGGAGACGCCGGTAACGCAGGTCATCACCCCGATGGGCAGATCCAGGTTGACGTTGCGCAGGTTGTTGCCGCTCGCCCCCTTGAGTTTCAACCATTTGCCGGTGAGCGGCGTGCGCTCGGCCGGGATGGCGATCTGCTTGCGGCCGGAGAGGTAATCACCAGTCAGCGAATCCGGATTGTCGATAATCTGCTGGGGGGTGCCCTGCGCAACAATCTCGCCACCATGCACGCCAGCCCCGGGGCCGATATCAAGCACATGGTCGGCGAGACGAATGGCATCCTCGTCGTGCTCCACCACAATAACGGTGTTGCCCAGATCGCGCAGATGGGTCAGGGTCTTGAGCAGCCGCTCGTTGTCGCGCTGGTGCAGGCCGATGGAAGGTTCATCCAGCACATACATGACGCCTACCAGACCGGCACCGATCTGGCTGGCCAATCGAATGCGCTGCGCTTCACCGCCTGAGAGGGTCTCGGCGCTGCGCGACAGGCTCAGGTAGTTGAGACCCACATTCACCAGGAAGCCGAGCCGCTCGACGATCTCTTTCAATATCTTCTCGGCAATCTGGGCGCGCTGGCCGGTCAGGTTCAGCCCCTCAAAGAAGGCGAGCGCATCACCGATGGACTGCTCGGCGATTGCCGGCAGGTTGCGGTTGTCGACGAACACGTGACGCGCCTCTTCCCGCAGTCGGCTGCCGCCGCAGCTGGTACAGGATTTGTTGGCGATGTATTTGGAGAGCTCTTCGCGCACCGAGTTGGACTCGGTTTCGCGGTAGCGCCGCTCCATGTTGTGCAGGATCCCCTCAAACGGGTGTTTGCGCACCACCACATCGCCGCGATCGTTCATGTAGCGGAACTCGATCTCGGTGCGGCCGGAGCCGCGCAGGATCACCTCCTGGGTCTTGAGTGGCAAATCTTCCCATGGCGTTTCCAGATCGAACTTGTAGTGCTCGGAGAGGGATTTCAGCATCTGGAAATAGTAGAAGCTGCGCTTGTCCCAGCCGCGGATGGCGCCATTGGCCAGGCTGATGGAAGGATCACCGATCACCTTGGCCGGATCGAAATATTGCTGCACCCCGAGGCCATCACAGGTCGGGCAGGCACCGGCCGGATTGTTGAAGGAGAAGATGCGCGGCTCCAGCTCCGACATGGAGTAACCACACTCCGGACAGGCGAAGTTGGCGGAGAAGGTCATCGGGGCAACCCCCTCCTCCCCATCCATCGGCACCACCTGTACGATGCCGCCGGAGAGGGTCAGCGCCGTCTCGAACGACTCGGCCAGACGCAGGGCGAGGTCCTCGCGCACCTTGAAGCGATCCACCACCACCTCGATGGTGTGCTTCTTGTGCAGCTCCAGCGTCGGAGGATCGGAGAGATCGCACACCTCGCCGTCAATGCGGGCACGGATGTAGCCCTGCGCCGCCAGATTCTCCAGCAGCTTGGCGTGCTCCCCCTTGCGATCCCGCACCACCGGGGCCAGCAGCATCAGCTTGCTCCCCTCCGGCTGGGCCAGCACCTGATCCACCATCTGGCTGATGGTCTGGGCCGCGAGCGGAATGGCGTGAGTCGGGCAGCGCGGCTCACCGACCCGGGCAAACAGCAGACGCAGGTAGTCATAAATTTCGGTGATGGTGCCGACGGTCGAGCGCGGGTTATGGGAAGTAGACTTCTGCTCGATGGAGATGGCGGGCGAGAGCCCCTCGATGTGGTCGACGTCCGGCTTCTCCATCAGGGAGAGGAACTGGCGGGCATAGGCGGAGAGCGACTCCACATAGCGGCGCTGCCCCTCGGCATAGAGGGTATCGAACGCCAGAGAGGATTTGCCCGAACCGGAGAGGCCGGTAACCACGATCAGCTTGTCGCGGGGCAGGGTCAGATTGATGTTCTTGAGGTTGTGGGTGCGAGCACCCCGGACCACGATCTTTTCCATCTTGTTGCACGCTCGATACAGAAACCTGAGCGAGCCAGTATGGCATAGAGACTACTGGATGAATAGACAGGCATTATCTATCGCCATCATCCTTTTTTACGATTGGATCCGTATCTTCTCGACCCATGCCAGAGAGACGTTCTGCCTCCTCCCCCCAACCGGCAACACCACGCGGATGAGGGTGCGCAGGGACGCATCAGCTGTTACTATTGGGGGCTAAACGTGAGCCAGGTAATAAGTGAACATCAACCTGATTGCTGCTACGGGTATAGAAAAACCATGCTGTTCAATACGATAACAGCATGGGAAAGATAAAAGCGCGGTAACTCATTTGGTTGGCCCAGGCTTTGCCTGGCCGGAATATAAAGGTGGAAGAGAGATTATGGCCAGTCGAGGCATCAATAAAGTCATTCTGATCGGTAACCTCGGGAAAGACCCGGAAGTACGCTACATGCCGAGTGGCAATGCTGTGGCCAACATTACTCTGGCCACCTCTGAATCCTGGCGTGACAAGCAGACCGGTGAGCAGAAAGAGCGTACCGAGTGGCATAACGTGTCTTTGATTGGCAAGCTGGCAGAGATTGCTGGTGAGTACCTGAAGAAGGGCTCCCAGGTCTATGTGGAAGGCAAACTGCAGACCCGTAAATGGCAGGATCAAAGTGGTCAAGATCGTTATACCACTGAAGTGCTGGTCGACAGCTTCACTGGCGTGATGCAGATGCTGGGTGGCCGTCCGCAAGGTGGTCAGGGCATGGGCCAGAACATGGGTGGTCAATCCCAGGGCAACTGGGGTCAGCCGCAGCAGAGCATGCCTGCCCAGCAGCCGATGAACCAGCAGCGCCCGGCTCCGGCCCCGCAGCAAAACATGCAGCCGCAAGGCGGTTATGGCCGTCCGGCCCAGCAGCCACAATCTGCGCCGCCGGTATATAACGAGCCGCCGATGGATTTCGACGACGATATCCCGTTCTAAGAACAGAAATATTGAAAAGGCCCTGATAACTCAGGGTCTTTTTTTATGCACTCAAGGCTGAACCACTCAGCCCGAAAGGGATATGACGTTTTATGGCTGCCTACCTTACAGTGATGGATATTCTCGACAGGAGCGCTTTGTGAGAGGTGCAATGCAGCGGATCCCCCCTTTATTGCTACTACTGGCCAGCTTGCTGCCCGGTCAGTTGCTGGCCAAACCACTCAAGGTAGGGGTCAACTTTGCCATCCCCCCTTATGTCATCGAAGGCGATAACCGTGGTATCGAGCTGGATCTGCTGAAAGAGGCGTTCGCCGGTAGCGGCTATGAGCCCAGCTTTGAATTTCTGCCGCTGGAGCGCACCTTCCGCATGTTCGAATCGGGCAAACTGGATGCCATCATCAACGTCAAAGACGGCATCGTGGATCCCATCTTCCTGACCCATCCTGTCATCACCTTCCATAACAGGGTCTTCACCCTGAGCAACCACAGGGTGAAAACGATCGACGACTTGCAGCAAATGAGGGTAACCGCCTTCCAGCGTGCAAGGGTCATTCTGGGCAGCGCGTTTTCCACCATGGCCAGCCAGAATCCCCATTATGAAGAGGTAGCCAAGCAGCAGGGGCAAGTTCACCAGCTGATGCGAGGCAGGATCGACGCCGTGGTGCTGGAAGAGCGAGTATTCTACTACTATCTGGCACAGTTGATGGCTGCCCCCTTGGCTGGCGAGCACTACCACCCCAATCAGATACGGCGTGCAGAGCTCTTCCCACCCACCGTCTATCACTTCGCCTTTCGCTCGGCTGATGCCCTCAAGTTGTTTAACCATCGTCTTGGGGCAATGAAAAAGGATGGCCGTTATCAGCAAATTTTCGAGCGGTACGGCGCCAAGCCCTAATCCTGCGCCGGAAACATAAAAGCCAGCCCATGACAGGCTGGCCTTGTACTGGCTCCGGAGGAACAGCAGTAGAGGAGCGTTACTTCATTGCGCTGCCGTTTTTCAGATCTGCTTTCTGACGTTTGGCTTCGCGTTTCTCTTTCAGTGACATCTGCGGTTTTTTCTTGGCATCTTTGCCGTTGTGATGTTCTTTGTTACTCATCATCAAACTCCAAAAATGTTACCCAGACAGTTGGTTCCCAAAGGGAGCCAGCATGCCATCCGAATCATCAACTTCAGTACGCTTTATGGGATGGCACAAGGCCATCACCAGACCCAGCATACCCTCCACAGGCATCCGGATCCAGCCTCATTCTCTCCCAAAAAATACAGTGCTCAGCCCCCGGAACACGGAAGCCAAACGACCTCGACAGGAAAGACCAAAAAAGAGTAATTCGCATTATTAAATGTTGTCACACTCATATTAAGGCATCGCTTTCGAGATATTTTCACGGATAAAATAAATCCCTCTCATTATTTATTGCCGTTCAAGCGGCCACCATTTTAATAAGCATTCGCAATATCACCAGAAACATCAGGTTACAACACCGAATAGGTTATTTTCGGTCCGCCAGATATAATGCGCGCCGCACCGAAATATCCGTTTTTATTCAGGAAGCTGTGACATGAACAGAAAAACCAGAGCCGCCATGGTATCGGTCTGCTCCAATATCAGTCTGATCATCATGAAAGTGGTGGCCGGTTTCGCCAGCGGCTCGGTCAGTATCATCTCGGAGGCGATCCACTCCGCCATGGATCTGGTGGCGGCCCTGATCGCCCTGTTCGCGGTGAAAAAGTCCGATCTCCCGCCCGA
>NZ_JRGK01000312.1 GCF_000764645.1 Aeromonas finlandensis | reverse complement strand
AAAACCGTCAACGCGCCCCGTTTCAAGGCAGAGCCGGACACCAGGCTGGCGGAGGAGATCCGGGGGCACGATTTGCTACCCTACCTTGCCAATGCAGAGACGCACTACTTCAGCACCCCGATGTCTATTGAAGAGCTGTTTCTCAACGCCAAATAAGATGGCGCAGATCGTTTGACAACCTATCTGCTGGTTGACGCTGCCTCATTCAATACCAGGGAGATCACAGCGCGCATCGTTGGTCATCTCAATGCGCAGTAACATCCTGCCAACGTAGTGAACCGCGGATGCCTGGATCAGGTTCAGGCATCCCGCAACGCCACCCACAGTGCCCGTTATTTATGCCCGCTGAGGCGCAACCACACTCCCGAGATCACCTTGGGGAGCAGCAACAGCATCGCCAAACAGATCAACAAAAAACCGATGGGGATCAATCCGAAGGGTTCATGCAAAATGCCATTTTCATCGACCGTAGCACCAATCATCTCGTAGGCCACAAAACAGGCAAATCCCATGGCCGCCAGCACGGCACCGATACGCATCATGATTGTCATGACCATCAAGCACTCCTTTGTTTCATCTTGAACGCGTCACCCATTATCCCCCCCAATGTGAAGTGCACGTGAAGTGGACAAGACCTTTTTCAAAACCATGTGTGCCGATCGGCGCGCAGCCACATGTTGAGCATTTGCACGCCCCAATCCTGTGTTGAGATGACTTGGCTGGCTACCGCCCCCTTCAATATTTTTTGGGGCTGAACAGCGCTGAGATGGCGTTGTTTCACAAATCGATGCTGGTTGCATGGCGCTCACTGAAGTGGCGGTGATCTGATCATCACCACTCCCTTCACATCAGCATGCATGGGCAAGACGTTTCACCCATCACCAACTGGCCTCAATACAACAGATCGCTGCTCAACCGTGGCGTGCAGACTTGAGATATTTTTTCACTTTCTTCAGTGCCATCTGCTGCTTGAGTGGTGAAAGATAATCAATGAACAGCGTGCCATGAAGATGATCAATTTCGTGTTGCATGACAATGGCCAAAAACTCACTGCTCTCTATCGTGAGTTGATTTCCATGTCGATCCAACGCGGATACAACCACCGAGGCATATCGCTCAACGTCAGCATAATAATCGGGAATAGATAGACAACCCTCTTGCCCGAGCACCTTGCCAGTACCACTGATCACTGCCGGGTTGATCAATACCAGCGGCTGATCCCTGCTCTCTGACAAGTCGATAATAACCACTGCTTCTTTGCGGCCAACTTGAGTCGCGGCCAAGCCAATACCGTTGTCAGTCGCATAGAGAGTCTCCAGCATGTCATCAATCAGCCCCTGTACGGCCGAGATATCCTCAACCCGCTCGGCTTTTACTCTCAACCTGGGGTCGGGTACCGTCAAAATATCCAGAATTGCCATGATCACTCTCCATTAACCAGATGTGTCGATCCACATTCGCGTACTAACGGCCGGGACATGGAGACAAACTCCAGATCTCGCTCCACCACGTTGTAACCAAGGCGCTGATAAAACCGTATCGCTCCATGGTTGTCAGTGAAACTGGACAAGGTCACCCGGCATTTCCCCTCACGCGCCGCCTCACGATGAAGCCGTTCCATCACCGCCGCGCCAAGCTGTCGCCCCTGATACCGGGGGAAGATGATAAGCAGATGGACATGCAGGGCATCCTCATATGGCTTGCGACAAAGCAGGCCAACAGGTTCACCCACCTGCAAGATCCAGAAGAACCACTGCGGTTGATAGTCGCGGATCAACCGTTCACGCTGAAATTGGTCATCCCAGCCAAAGAGCGCCTCAACATAGGGAAAGATCCCCTGTTTAACCACAGCAAAGACCTCTTCAAACTCACTATGCGGCACACCTGCAAGCTCAATCTCCATTCTCACCCCTCTGCTCACCCCATATCAACGTCCAGATGGCCAAATTCGTCCGTTTGACATGCCTTCCCGCGAAGGCGGTTATACCACTCCACTGGGCTTGGGCCCATAATAAATCTTCATTTGGATATCTTAACGGTTAACAGAGCGATGAAAAAACCTTGGAGATAAACAGGAGAGAGCCGTGCAATACAGAAGCGATATAAGAGGATCAGTAACTGCAGACCGGCAAACCATTGGTGCGATAACAGGGGGGAAAGCATCTTATCCGGCAGGTGGAACGTGGATAAAAATCGGGCCGACCACGGGCCCGAGTGGATTAAGCGTGGATCACCTCATTCAGGAAAATAAGCCGCAGTGGCTCTGCAAGCAGTGACTCCGCCTGCTTGGCAAAAGCCTGGAAATAGTCCGTCTGACAATGGCTGTCCAGCGCAGCTTGGCTGACGAAAGCCTCACGCATGTAAAAGGTGCCCGGTTCATCCCGCAATTCAAACAGCACATAATCCAGATTGCCCGGCTCACGTCGCGTGGGTTCAATGAGCTTTAGCAGCTCACTGCGCAGTTGCTCTCTCATACCGGCTCTGGCTCTCAGCACGGCGATAGATACCAGTTTCTCTTCATTCATCTTCATCTGCTCCATTGTTCAGGCATTTGCAAAGAGGCACTCCAATGTGGGGCGCCTCTTGGATAGGAGCAGTGTAAGAGGGGACACAGTGCGACATATAGCCATGCAGAACGGACACTCTGTTCACACCACTGAACAAGTTGGCTGCTAGAGCACCTCTATTTTTACCTTGATAATGCCGTCACGAATATTGCCGATGGTGCTAAAGGCTGATTTGGAGAGATCGATAATACGCCCGTTTTTAAAGGCGCCGCGGTCATTGACCTTGACTACCACGCTCTTGCCATTGGCGAGGTTGGTGACCCGCACCATAGCCCCAAAAGGCAACTCCATATGGGCGGCGCTATTGAGGTTGTTGCGATAGAACTCGCCACTGGCGGTCTTTTTGCCGTGATAGCGGTCGGCATAATAGCTGGCATAACCGGTTTCGCTATAGCCGCGCCAGCTGCCGCCGTGACTCTCGTCATAACGGCTGCTACAAGCGGCCAGCAGCAGGCAGACAAGCAACAGCCCCCCTTTGCGGGCCGATTGCACCACTCCCTCTCTCCCAATACCGAGCATCTACTTCTCCTCGCTCACCTTGCCGGATCGATAGCCCGGCGGATCATATCGCGTCGCAGTAACGGGGAGATTCTCCCCATACCGGCAAGCCACCGCAATGTAGGCGGCCCATTGCCATCTTTGGGCCAAGCCCTGTTGCCAACGCAGTGGCCACCACGATTGTTGCAATAATTACAGGCTTTAAATCACCACTGTTGCACCCAAGAGACAATCAAGGTGCCACTTCTCTGCTCGCGTTTGCCAACTCGAGCACGCAAACTCCTCCGATCTGCGTCCGCAACGCAGCACAACAAGAGGGATACTTAAGAACTGGGCACGATCGTTCATCCGCAGCCTGACCCAATCACGGGCAGCGCCGCTACTTTGCCATATTTTTCCAATAAAAAGGGAGGCGAATGCCTCCCTTTCTAGCTATTTACCCGTCAACGTCAGGCAATCAGCTTGTCATCGCTAAAGCCGAAGCCGCGCAGACCGACCACATGCACATGCTCGTGCTTGCCCTGCACTTTACGGATGAGTTTGTAGGTGGTGCCCTTCTCGGGGCTGATGTTTTCCGGCGCGGCGATCAGCAGCTGCATATCCTGCCGCTCGCACAGCTCGAACAGGGTGGCGATGGATTTGCCATCCAGACGGGCCGCTTCGTCGAGGAACAACAGACGGCAGGGGGCGATATCCTTGCCGCGCAGACGGCGGGACTCCTCCTCCCAGCTGATCAGCACCATCAGCAGGATGGCCTGACCGGTACCGATCGCCTCGCCGGTGGAGAGCGCACCGCTCTCGGCACGCAGCCAGCCATCGGCGCCGCGCTGCACCTCGATCTCCAGCTCCAGATAGTTGCGATAGTCGAGCAGCACGTCGCCCATCACCTGATAGCTGCGATCCCCCTGCTCAATCTGCGGGTTGAGGCGCTGGAACAACTTGGCCATCGCCTCGGAGAAGCTGAGCTCCTTGTCGGCGAACAGATCGTTGTGCATGGCGGTTTGGTCGGCCAGCGCAGTCAGCAGACGGGTATGGGCCTCGCGGATATTGACGTTGAGGCGCACCCCGCGCACCAGACCGAAGGCGATGTTCTGCAAGCCCTGGTTGAGCACCCGAATGCGGTTCTGCTCGCGGCGGATGATGTTGGTGATCTTGGCCGCCACCTCGTGGGAGGAGAGCGACAGATGGGTTTCCCGCTGCTTGAGCTCATCGGCCAGACGGGCCAGCTCGATCTCCATCTCCTCGATCGCCTCGACCGGATCATCGGAGCGGATGATGTCGTTGCGGATGCGATCCTTGAGGTAACGGTAAACCTGGACGTAGAAGGCCACCTTCTGCTCGGTGCTGCGGTTGCCCTCGGAGAGACGCAGCGCATCGCGCAGGGCCTCGTCGTGGGCCACCGCCACCCGC
>NZ_JRGK01000311.1 GCF_000764645.1 Aeromonas finlandensis | reverse complement strand
GTGTCGCGCTCACTATCGTCGCGGGAATTTTTTCTTCAGTAGAAGGTGTGAGAAATGGGAGAGCAATCGTTTGTCATTCGGGTGTGGGGGCAGGTACAGGGGGTGGGATTTCGCTATTTCACCCGTGAGCGGGCGCTGCAACTGGGTTTGCGCGGTCACGCCTACAACTTGGAGGATGGCTCGGTGGAGATCCTGATCAGCGGCCCCGCGCAGGGAGTGCAGATCATGCTGGGCTGGCTGGAGCATGGCCCGCGCACCGCCAGAGTAACCCGGATGGAGTATGACGAGGCGCAGCCACCCAGCGGTCAGGGCTTTCACACCAACTGATATGCCGGGGACGAGATGGACGCTGACAAGGAATGTCTGTTGCTGGCTCAGGCAAAAGGCTGGGTCGCCCATTATCAGGAGGCAGCGCTGGCGGTGCGCGAAGAGGCCAGCGAACCGGCCGTGCATGGTTACCGCATCGCGGCTCGCCGTCTACTGGCGTTGCTTGCCCTGTGGCGGCCACTGGTCTATCACCCCGAGCTGGAGCGGCGTCTACTGCGCGCGGTCGGGCGGCTCTCGGCCCTGCGGGATGCACAAGTCTATGCCGAGCGCTTTGGCAAGCCGCTTACCAGCTCGGTTGATACCCATAAACCTGTCTGCCGGGTACCCCAGTTGTCGCGGCGACTGACCCGCTGGCTTGCGACGGTGGAACAAGTGCCGAATGGGTGGGCATTGGCGTCGCTCTATCAGCGACATCTGGCCCTGCGCCTTGATGAGGCGCTGAGCGCGCTCGATGAACACACACTCTCCGTTGGGAAATCTGCCCGCTCCCGTCAGCAACAGTTGCGCCGCTGGCATCGGCTGCGCCTTGAGATCAAGCAGGCCCGTTACGGTGTGGAGCTGCTCTTGGCGCTGGGGGCTGGGGAGCCTGGCTGGTTGAGCACCTTGACTCACTGGCAGGAGCGACTCGGCCAGTTGCAGGATTGGCGTCAATGGCGGCGGGCGTTACGAGCAGAGCAGGGACGCACCTACAAGCAGACGAAACTGCGGCAGCAGTTGAAGGGGAAGATCACCACCCGTTTGCGTCAACTGGAGTGTCAGCAGGCGGAGCTGGTGGCGCTCAAACTGGCGATGCTGGCAGGCACACAACATGGATGACATGCCAAGTCGGGTGGTCAGTTATTCAGGACAAAACGTAACGCCCACCAAGCTGAGTGGTGGATAACCCCGAGGTAGCAATGTGTGGCAGCCATCCGCGATGGCCATCCATAAAAACTATCCAGGGCAAAGAGGCGAGACAAAAAAAGAGAGGCCGTTTGGCCTCTCTTCTCTATCTGGCTGTGGTCGCAGTCAGCGATACGCTTACTTGACGCGCATCCCCGGCTGGGCGCCATCCTGCGGCTCCAGGATCCAGAGATCCTTGCCGCCCGGGCCTGCGGCCAGCACCATGCCTTCGGACATGCCAAAGCGCATTTTGCGCGGCGCCAGGTTGGCCACCATCACGGTCAGCTTGCCTTCCAGATCTTCCGGGTTGTAGGCGGACTTGATGCCGGCAAACACCTGACGAGTCTCGCCACCGATATCCAGTTGCAGCTTGAGCAGCTTCTCGGCTTCCGGTACTGCTTCGGCCTTCTTGATCAGCGCGACGCGCAGGTCAATCTTGGCAAAATCCTCATAGGCGATTGTCTCGCTGATGGGATCGTCTGCCAGCGGGCCGGTCACTTTCGGTGCCTGCTCTTTGGCCAGATCTTCCTTGGAGGCTTCTACCATGGCTTCTACCTTGGCAGGTTCGATGCGGGAGAAGAGCGCCTTGAACGGGGTCAGCTGATGGTTGGTTAGCGGCAGGGCCACACCATCCCAGGAGAGGGTTTCGCCCAGGAAGGCTTCGGCACGTTCGGCCAGCAGCGGCATCACCGGCTTGAGGTAGGCCATCAGCACGCGGAACAGGTTGATACCGACGGAGCAGACTTCCTGCAGCTGGGCGTCAGCCCCTTCCTGCTTGGCGATAACCCAGGGGGCCTTGTCATCCACATAGCGGTTGGCCTTGTCGGCCAGTGCCATGATTTCGCGGATCGCGCGGCTGAATTCGCGCGCCTCATAGGCCTCGGCGATGGTGGTGCGGGCGTTGGCGAATTCGGCGTAGAGCTCGGGCTCAGCGCAGGTGGCCGCCAGCTTGCCGTCGAAACGCTTGGCGATAAAGCCGGCGTTGCGGGAGGCGAGGTTGACCAGTTTGTTGACCACGTCGGCGTTAACGCGAGCGACGAAGTCATCGAGGTTCAGGTCCAGATCATCGATGCGGCTGTTGAGCTTGGCAGCGTAGTAGTAACGCAGGCACTCCGGATCCAGGTGGTTCAGATAGGTAGATGCCTTGATGAAGGTACCCTTGGATTTGGACATCTTGGCACCGTTGACGGTCACATAGCCGTGCACGTTGACCTTGGTCGGCTTGCGGAAGTTGGCACCTTCCAGCATGGATGGCCAGAACAGGCAGTGGAAGTAGGCGATGTCCTTGCCGATGAAGTGGTAGAGCTCGGCGCTGGAGTCTTTGTTCCAGTAGCTGTCAAAATCGATGTCGCCGCGCTTGTTGCACAGGTTCTTGAAGGAGGCCATGTAGCCGATGGGGGCATCGAGCCAGACGTAGAAGAACTTGCCCGGTGCGCCCGGGATCTCGAAACCGAAGTAGGGGGCGTCGCGGGTGATGTCCCACTGCTGCAGGCCGCTCTCGAACCACTCCTGCATCTTGTTGGCCATCTCTTCCTGAATGGCGCCGGAGCCACGTACCCACTCTGAGAGCCATTTTTCAAATTGCGGCAGGTCGAAGAAGAAGTGCTCGGAGTCCTTCATCACCGGAGTCGCGCCGGAGACGGCAGACTTCGGATCAATCAGCTCGGTCGGACTGTAGGTGGCGCCGCAGCTGTCGCAGTTGTCACCGTACTGCTCCGGGGATTTGCACTTGGGGCAGGTGCCTTTGACGAAACGATCCGGTAGGAACATCGATTTTTCCGGATCGAACAGCTGGGAGATGGTACGGCTCTTGATAAAGCCACCGTCTTTCAGACGGCCGTAGATCAGCTCCGCCAGCTCGCGGTTTTCGTCGCTGTGGGTGGAGTGATAGTTGTCAAAGCTGATGTTGAAACCGGCGAAATCGGTCTGGTGCTCTTTGGAGACGGCGGCAATCATCTCTTCCGGGGTGATCCCCATCTGTTGCGCTTTGAGCATGATCGGGGTGCCGTGGGCATCATCGGCACAGATGAAGTGCACCTGATGACCGCGCATTCGCTGATAACGAACCCAGATATCGGCCTGGATGTGTTCCAGCATGTGGCCAAGATGGATGGAGCCATTGGCATAGGGGAGGGCGCAGGTTACCAGCATTTTACGAGGATCAGTTGCCATATTACGTTCTTGATGTGCTTGTTGGGATGATAGAGTGCCGTGCATGTTACCCGAATTGGGGGTAGCCTGCCTAGGGTTGTGACTGTGCCAACCTTGGCAGAACCTGCTGTTACGATGGCAGGCAAGCCACTGATTTGTGTGCGGTAACCGTTCACCTCAAGATAAAGACAAGATAATGAGGAGTTAATGGTGATTGATTCAGTAAAACAGATCCTCGCCGAATTTAAGCCAGCAGGCTGGCACAAGGATCTGGTCGATGCCGGATTCGTCCGTGAGGTCATCAGTCAGGGTCAGGGGCTTACCATCCGGCTGGTATTGCCGTTTGCCGGTCTCTCGCTGCTCGAGCAGCTTAAAGAGAATTACGATGCCAGGTTGCGTAGCGCCACCGGTGCCGCCCGTATCGACTGGCAGCTTTCGATCGATGTCGCCAGCATGCCGCGGGCACAGGGGCTCAATGCCGTACAGGGCATTCGCAACATCATCGTGGTCGCCTCCGGCAAGGGGGGGGTGGGCAAATCCACCACCGCGGTCAATCTGGCGCTGGCGCTGCAGAAAGAGGGGGCGCGGGTCGCCATTCTCGACGCCGATATCTATGGCCCCTCCATTCCCACCATGATGGGGACGCTCAAGGAGCGCCCGGTCAGCCATGACGGCAAGCTGATGGAGCCGGTGATGGCCTGTGGCCTCAAGAGCAACAGCATCGGCTATCTGGTCTCCGAGCAGGATGCCACCATCTGGCGCGGCCCGATGGCGAGCAAGGCACTGGCGCAGATCTTGGGGGAAACCCGCTGGGGCGAGGTGGATTATCTGGTGGTGGATATGCCGCCTGGCACCGGTGATATCCAGCTCACCATGGCCCAGCAGGTGCCCACCTCGGCGGCAGTGATCGTCACTACCCCGCAAGATGTGGCGCTGGCCGATGCCCGCAAGGGGATCGCCATGTTCAACAAGGTCAATGTACCGGTACTCGGCATCATCGAGAACATGAGTTACCACGTCTGCAGTGCCTGTGGTCACCATGAGCCGCTGTTCGGCACCGGTGGCGGCCAGAAGATGGCGGAGCAGTACCAAGTGGCGCTGCTTGGCCAGTTGCCGCTGCACATTGATATCCGCCAGCACATGGATGATGGCTGCCCGACGGTGTTCGGTGCACCGGAAGGGAGCCTGGCTCAGGCCTATTTGAAACTGGCGCGCAGGGTGGGGGCTGAACTCTTTTTCAGCGCAAAACCGATTGCGACCCCCCTCTATGCCATGGCGCTGGATGAATAATCGGCTATCGGTCACTTGAAAGGGAATTGAGGGTGGGCATGACCCACCCTTTTTTATATAATGGATCGGTTTAAACCATCCCCACTGCTCTTCTCTTTTAGGTATTCGTCATGTCTGATACTCAACATTCGTGTGTGATCATCGGTATTGCGGGCGCATCTGCGTCTGGCAAAAGTCTTATAGCCCAGACCATTTATGAAGAGCTGGTGGCCGAACTGGGCGCAGGTCAGATTGGTGTGATCACCGAAGATTGCTACTACCGTGATCAGACCCACATGACCATGGAAGAGCGGGTCAAGACCAACTATGACCACCCCAACGCGCTGGATCACGACCTGCTGGTACAGCACCTGAGCCAGCTGGTCAAAGGTGATGCGGTCGCCATTCCCCAGTACTCCTACACCGAACATACCCGACTGAGTCAAGTTACCCCGTTTGCACCGCGCCGGGTAATCATTCTGGAAGGGATCCTGCTGCTGACCGACAGCCGTCTGCGGGATCTGATGGATGCTTCCATCTTTATGGATACCCCGCTCGACATCTGCCTGTTGCGCCGTCTGGTGCGTGACGTGCAAGAGCGTGGCCGTACCATGGACTCCGTGCTCAAGCAGTATCAGAAGACGGTGCGTCCGATGTTCCTGCAGTTTATCGAGCCGTCCAAACAGTATGCCGATGTGATCGTGCCCCGTGGTGGCAAGAACCGCATTGCCATCGACATGCTCAAGGCGCGTATTCGTCACATGTTGATTGGTTAAGATGAAACAAGCCGGGTGATGCCCGGCTTTTTTAAAAGCACAATTTGTCAGGAGAGTCGCCCAATGCGTCTGTGTGATACCGATATCGAACGCCATCTGGATGAAGGCAAGATCGTCATTGAGCCACGGCCCGGTGTAGAGCGGATCAGTGGTGTCAGTGTCGATGTGCTGCTGGGTAACGAGTTTCGGGTGTTTCGCGATCATACCGCTCCTTATATCGATCTGAGCGGACCGACCAGCGAGATGGCCGATGCCATCGATCGGGTGATGAGTGACGAGATCCACATCCCCGATGGCGAAGCCTTCTACCTTCACCCGGGCCAGTTGGCCCTGGCGGTGACCTATGAATCCGTTACTCTGCCTGCCGATATCGTCGGCTGGCTGGATGGCCGCTCTTCATTGGCGCGCCTGGGTTTGATGGTGCACGTCACTGCGCACCGGATCGATCCGGGTTGGTCCGGTCGCATCGTGCTGGAGTTCTACAACGGCGGCAAACTGCCGTTGGCGCTGCGTCCCAAGATGAAGATCGGAGCACTCAACTTCGAGATGCTATCCGGCGCCGCAGCCCGTCCTTACAACAAGCGGGAAAATGCCAAGTACAAGAGCCAGCAGGGCGCTGTCGCCAGCCGTATCAACCAAGATTAAGGTTGCAGGTTATCTGCCATCGTTGTGAAGAGGTGCACCCATGTGCGCCTCTTTTTTATGGATAGTTGTCAGGGTGAGTAAGGGGGCCCATTGACGGGATTGTGCAAAGTTGCGCCATCTGGTCAGATGAGATGCGTAGGCTACTGGTTTTTTTGCCCCTTTTCTGGCGCTTTCAAAGGTGAAAAGAAGGCATAAATAGGTGTTTGTTGGCTGAAATATCAACAGACTTCCCCTTTTTTAGCAATCGTTGTCGGCTTTAATTAATCCTTGGCAAGCCGCATGGCGACTGGCCTTAAGATATTTTTAGGCAAAAAGCTCTTTTTTTTTATGGCTGAAATATTTCAAGGATGGCTATGGTGTTGGCCGCCATCTGGCATAATCCGCCGCAACTCATAAACAGGCTTGTTTTTATGTTTGAAATGTTTAGTGGTTTGGGTTTGTGGTGGTCAATCGGTTTGGTATTGGCCGTTTTTTTTGTGCTCGCCTATGAATTTATCAATGGCTTTCACGATACCGCCAACGCGGTAGCAACGGTTATCTATACCAAGGCGATGCCAGCTCACCTGGCGGTCGTCGCATCGGGGATCTTCAACTTTTTTGGCGTCATGTTTGGCGGCCTGGGTGTGGCGTATGCCATTGTCCATCTGCTGCCGATTGACCTGCTGCTTGGGATGGACTCCACCCAAGGGTTGATCATGGTGTTCTCCCTGCTGTTTTCCGCCATCGTGTGGAATCTGGGCACCTGGTTCTTCGGGATCCCGGCTTCCAGTTCACATACCTTGATCGGTTCCATCCTGGGGGTAGGCGGTGCCTATGCCTGGATCTCCCATAAACCGGTGACAGAAGGGATCAACGTGGGCAAAGCGATCGATATCATGCTTTCCCTGATCATCTCTCCCACCATCGGCTTTATCATCGCGGCGCTGCTGCTGTTGGCGATGAAGCGCATCTGGACCAGTAACAAGATCCACAAAACGCCGGAAGAGCGTCAGCTGGTTGAT
>NZ_JRGK01000310.1 GCF_000764645.1 Aeromonas finlandensis | reverse complement strand
GCTACAAGGCCAGAAACACTTCTTGGGTGTTGTATGGTTAAGCCTCACGGGTAATTAGTATGGGTTAGCTCAACACGTCGCCGCGCTTACACACCCCACCTATCAACGTTGTGGTCTCCAACGGCCCTTTAGGACCCTCAAGGGGTCAGGGATGACTCATCTCAGGGCTCGCTTCCCGCTTAGATGCTTTCAGCGGTTATCGATTCCGAACTTAGCTACCGGGCAGTGCCACTGGCGTGACAACCCGAACACCAGAGGTTCGTTCACTCCGGTCCTCTCGTACTAGGAGCAACTCCCTTCAATCATCCAACGCCCACGGCAGATAGGGACCGAACTGTCTCACGACGTTCTGAACCCAGCTCGCGTACCACTTTAAATGGCGAACAGCCATACCCTTGGGACCGACTTCAGCCCCAGGATGTGATGAGCCGACATCGAGGTGCCAAACACCGCCGTCGATATGAACTCTTGGGCGGTATCAGCCTGTTATCCCCGGAGTACCTTTTATCCGTTGAGCGATGGCCCTTCCATTCAGAACCACCGGATCACTATGACCTACTTTCGTACCTGCTCGACCTGTCCGTCTCGCAGTTAAGCTGGCTTATGCCATTGCACTAACCTCCTGATGTCCGACCAGGATTAGCCAACCTTCGTGCTCCTCCGTTACTCTTTGGGAGGAGACCGCCCCAGTCAAACTACCCACCAGGCACTGTCCGCGAGCCCGATTCAGGGCCCTGCGTTAGAACATCAAACATACAAGGGTGGTATTTCAAGGACGGCTCCACGACAACTGGCGTTATCGCTTCAAAGCCTCCCACCTATCCTACACATGTAGGTTCAATGTTCAGTGCCAAGCTGTAGTAAAGGTTCACGGGGTCTTTCCGTCTAGCCGCGGGTACACCGCATCTTCACGGCGAATTCGATTTCACTGAGTCTCGGGTGGAGACAGCATGGCCATGGTTACACCATTCGTGCAGGTCGGAACTTACCCGACAAGGAATTTCGCTACCTTAGGACCGTTATAGTTACGGCCGCCGTTTACCGGGGCTTCGATCAAGAGCTTCGCTTGCGCTAACCCCATCAATTAACCTTCCGGCACCGGGCAGGTGTCACACCCTATACGTCCACTTTCGTGTTTGCAGAGTGCTGTGTTTTTGATAAACAGTCCCAGCCATCTGGTCACTGCGACTCCCAACTGCTCCATCCGCAAGGGACTTCACTGTCAAGAGCGAACCTTCTCCCGAAGTTACGGTTCTATTTTGCCTAGTTCCTTCACCCGAGTTCTCTCAAGCGCCTTGGTATTCTCTACCCGACCACCTGTGTCGGTTTGGGGTACGATGACTTGTAATCTGAAGCTTAGAGGCTTTTCCTGGAAGCAGGGCATCAATGGCTTCCGCACCGTAGTGCGTTCGTCTCGTGTCTCAGTGTTGTGTCTCCGGATTTGCCTAGAAACACCACCTACGCACTTTCACCAGGACAACCGTCGCCTGGCCCACCTAGCCTTCTCCGTCCCCCCATCGCAATTACAAGTCGTGCAGGAATATTAACCTGCTTCCCATCGATTACGCCTTTCGGCCTCACCTTAGGGGTCGACTCACCCTGCCCCGATTAACGTTGGACAGGAACCCTTGGTCTTCCGGCGAGGAGGCTTTTCACCCCCTTTATCGTTACTTACGTCAGCATTCGCACTTCTGATATCTCCAGCATACCTCTCGATACACCTTCGCAGACTTACAGAACGCTCCCCTACCACTCACACATAAGTGTGAATCCGCGGCTTCGGTGCCTGGTTTGAGCCCCGTTACATCTTCCGCGCAGGCCGACTCGACTAGTGAGCTATTACGCTTTCTTTAAATGATGGCTGCTTCTAAGCCAACATCCTAGCTGTCTGAGCCTTCCCACATCGTTTCCCACTTAACCAGAACTTTGGGACCTTAGCCGGCGGTCTGGGTTGTTTCCCTCTTCACGACGGACGTTAGCACCCGCCGTGTGTCTCCCGGATATTACTTACTGGTATTCGGAGTTTGCATGGAGTTGGTAAGTCGGGATGACCCCCTAGTCCAAACAGTGCTCTACCCCCAGTAGTATTCGTCCGAGGCGCTACCTAAATAGCTTTCGGGGAGAACCAGCTATCTCCGAGTTTGATTGGCCTTTCACCCCCAGCCACAGGTCATCCCCTAACTTTGCAACGTTAGTGGGTTCGGTCCTCCAGTTGATGTTACTCAACCTTCAACCTGCCCATGGCTAGATCACCCGGTTTCGGGTCTACACCTTGCAACTAGACGCCCAGTTAAGACTCGGTTTCCCTACGGCTCCCCTATACGGTTAACCTCGCTACAAAATGTAAGTCGCTGACCCATTATACAAAAGGTACGCAGTCACCCCGAAGGGCTCCCACTGCTTGTACGTACACGGTTTCAGGTTCTATTTCACTCCCCTCACAGGGGTTCTTTTCGCCTTTCCCTCACGGTACTGGTTCACTATCGGTCAGTCAGGAGTATTTAGCCTTGGAGGATGGTCCCCCCATATTCAGACAGGATGTCACGTGTCCCGCCCTACTCGATTTCACTTCAAGGTCGTTTTCGTGTACGGGGCTATCACCCTGTATCGCTGGCCTTTCCAGGACCATTCCACTAACTTCCAAGAAACTTAAGGGCTAATCCCCGTTCGCTCGCCGCTACTGAGGGAATCTCGGTTGATTTCTTTTCCTCGGGGTACTTAGATGTTTCAGTTCTCCCGGTTCGCCTCGTTACACTATGTATTCATGCAACGATACCCAAGTTATCTTGGGTGGGTTTCCCCATTCGGAAATCTGTGAGTAATAGCGTCTCTTACCGACTTCTCACAGCTTATCGCAGGTTAGTACGTCCTTCATCGCCTCTGACTGCCAAGGCATCCACCATGTACGCTTAGTCACTTAACCATACAACCCCAAGAAGTGTCGGTGAAACCGGCACAGCCTGTTGTCGTACAACAAGGACCAAATAAAATTTGGTTTTCGCCAAGAAGTTTCCAAAGCACTTGTAACAAATGTTTGAGAACTACTTTTTAAATCAGCTTTCCAGATTGTTAAAGAGCA
>NZ_JRGK01000031.1 GCF_000764645.1 Aeromonas finlandensis | reverse complement strand
GGCCATGGCTAATCTCTTGTTCGCAAACACAATCGGGGGATTCTAGCCGAAAAGGGGGGGCGGGGGCGAATGGCAGTGTGCTGGTCAGAGGGGTGGTCTGCGTCCGGTTCGCGTGACAGCGGCGGCAACTGTGGTCGGCTTTTTCTACACCGGATAAAAGAGTGTGATAAAATCGCCCGCTGATTTTTCAGGTTTTGAGAGTCGATACAGATGAAGATCACCCTGCCCGATTTTGAAAAAGCCCGCGTCCTGGTCGTTGGCGATGTCATGTTGGACCGTTACTGGCATGGCCCTACCGGTCGGATCTCCCCCGAGGCGCCGGTGCCCGTGGTCAAGGTTGAACACATTGAAGAGCGTCCCGGTGGCGCCGCCAACGTGGCCCTCAACTCTGCCGCCCTTGGCGCCCACGCCGTGCTGCTTGGCCTGACCGGTCAGGATGAAGCGGCGGATGCACTGGCCGGTCAGATGGCTGGCGTCAAGGTTGCCTGTGACTTCGTTCGTCTGGCCGACTACCCGACCATCACCAAGCTGCGGGTGCTGTCGCGCAACCAGCAACTGCTGCGTCTGGACTTTGAAGAGGCCTTCCACGCCGTTGACTCCACCCTGCTGATGGGCAAGGTCGAGCAGGCGCTGCCAAACAGCGACGTGATGATCCTCTCCGACTACGGCAAGGGTGCTCTCAACAACGTGCCCGGCATGATCCAACGTGCCCGTGCCGCCGGTATTCCGGTGCTGGTCGACCCCAAGGGTACCGACTTCGAGAAGTACCGCGGCGCCACTCTGCTGACCCCCAACATGTCCGAGTTCGAGGCCGTGGTAGGCAAGGTGAAGAGCGAAGAGGAGCTGGTCGCCAAGGGGCTGGGTCTG
Organism: Aeromonas finlandensis; assembly: GCF_000764645.1. Taxonomy (GTDB): domain Bacteria; phylum Pseudomonadota; class Gammaproteobacteria; order Enterobacterales; family Aeromonadaceae; genus Aeromonas; species Aeromonas finlandensis. The sequence goes on along the minus strand of NZ_JRGK01000031.1, from coordinate 119,471 downwards.
GTCAAGCGCTTCGAGCTGGATGCCCTGCTGGTCACCCGTTCCGAAAACGGCATGACCCTGATCCGCGAAGGTCAGCCGGAGCTGCACCTGCCGGCTCAGGCCCACGAGGTTTACGATGTGACCGGCGCTGGTGATACCGTGATCTCCACCCTGGCGACCTCGCTGGCGGCAGGCAAGAGCCTGGACGAAGCCTGCGCCTTGGCCAATACCGCAGCCGGTATCGTGGTCGGCAAGCTGGGTACCTCTACCGTCAGCCCGGTCGAGCTGGCCAACGCCCTCTATACCGAGCAGGAGACCGGCTTTGGCGTCATGTCCGAAGCCCAGCTGAAAGTGGCGGTCCGCGCCGCCCGTCTGCGCGGCGAGAAAGTGGTGATGACCAACGGCTGCTTCGATATCCTGCACGCCGGTCACGTCTCCTACCTGGCCAATGCTGGCAAGCTGGGGGATCGCCTGATCGTGGCGGTCAACACCGACGAGTCGGTTCGCCGTCTGAAAGGGCCGGGTCGTCCGGTCAACCCGACCGAGCGCCGCATGGCGGTGCTGGCTGCGCTGGGCGCGGTGGATTGGGTGGTGCCGTTTGGCGAAGATACCCCGCAGCGCCTGATCGCCGAGATCCTGCCCGACCTGCTGGTCAAGGGCGGTGACTACAAGCCGGAAGATATCGCCGGTTACGCCGAAGTGACTGCCAACGGCGGCGAGGTACGCGTTCTCAACTTCGAGGATGGCTGCTCCACCACCGACATCATCAAGACTATCCGCGAGCGCGGCTAACCGCTCCGCTGGCCCCGCCATCTGGCGGGGCCGACTATCGGCCTGATCGAGCCGACAGCAACCCGGATAACAAAAAGGCGACCTTGCGGTCGCCTTTTTTATTCCCGATAACGGCTATCAGGCTTTGGTTTTGGCTTTTGTCGTGGCAGGCATCAGGCCCTGGTTTACTTCCACCAGATCCTGCGCTTCCAGCACACCGGCAGCCTGCTTCAGGCTCAGGATATTGAGGATGTAGTTGTAACGGGCCTCGGAGAGTTTCTGCTTGGCGCTATACAGCTTTTTGGTTGAGTCCAGCACGTCAACGATGGTACGGGTACCCACTTCATAACCGGCTTCGGTCGCCTTCAGGGCGCTGTCGGCGGAGACCACAGACTGGCTGTAGGCGCGTACCGAGCCGATGCTGGCGTTCACGTTGTTGTAGGAGGAGCGCACAGTGCTTTGCACCGAGCGGAAGCTCTTCTCCAGCTGCTCGCTGGCAGACACGTAGTCGTATTGAGCCTGCTTCACTTTGGAGCTGGTGGCGCCACCACTGTAGATCGGCAGCTTGAAGGTCAGCCCGATATTGGCCTGATTGTCATTGCCGCCGCTCTGAATGCTATCCAGCTTGTAATCGGTATTGCTGGTTTGCAGGCCGGCACCCAGATCCAGAGTCGGCTCATGACCGGTCTTGGCCAAATCGATCTGCTCTTTGGCGATGTCCTTGGTGATGCGGGCGTTGTGCAGCTGCAGGTTCTTGTCCAGCGCCAGCTCCAGCCACTTGTCGGAGCCAAATGCGGTTTTTTGCGGTGTGAAACGATCGGTGTTCAGCACATCCAGATTGCGGTGGTCGACTCCGGTCAACTCGCGCAGGGTTTCGTAGCTGTTGGCCAGCTCATTCTCTGCGTTGATCTCGTCGGCCAGCGCCTGGTCGCGGGAGGCCTCGGCTTCATGTACGTCGGTGATGGCGGTCAGGCCCACTTCGAAACGCTGCTGGGTTTGCTCCAGTTGACGCTCTACTGCAACCTTGTTGGCACGGACGAACTCCAGGGTATCCATCGCCTTGAGCACGTTGAAATAGGCCTGGGCAGTGCGCAGCATCAGGTTCTGGATCTCGAGGTTGTAGGCTACGTCATTCTGGGTGGCACTCTTCTCGGAGATATCCAGATTGATCCAGTTGCTACGACGATAGATGGATTGATCCAGTGAAAGTGAACCGGAGGCTTTGTTATTGGTCTGGGTATCGTTTTTGTTTTGCAGGTAGTTCAGACCGGCACCCAGATTGATCTGGGGCAGCAGGGCTGCGCGGGATTCATTGATCTGCTCGAAGGCCTTATCGCGAACGGCTTTGGACTGCAGCAACTGCGGGTCTTTGATCTGGGCTTGCTGGTAGATGTCGAGCAGGTTTTCGGCATGGGCACCGGCACTGACGCCCAGCAACACCATGACGGACAAAAGTGTTCTTTTCATAGATCGTTTTAACCTTATGTAGTAACCCAAACTGGTTGCTGGAGAGGGCAAATATTGTCACCGACCAAGCTTGATTGCAGCTTAATCACTCTACTATAAGCAAAAATTAATGCTAAGAGTCTCAGGTCCGGTGACTGGAACGTCAAGAACCAGACGCAGTTTTCTCCCCGAGCGCCTAGCCAAATGGTCTGTGGCTGCTAAAATCCACCCCTCATTGCCATGGTACGCCGAGTGAATGAACGTTCATTCATGTTCCTCGGATTTTATGGTCAAACTGATACAAGTCAAGCTGACGGGAGCCCCGGATGTCGCAGCAACCCTTGCCGCAAGATCGGCATTACGCCGCCGATGATGTGAAAATCATTGAAAAATCAGCCGGATATAACGGCTTCTTCAAGGTGAATGTCTATCGTCTGCAGCATCGGTTATTTGCGGGCGGCTGGAACCAGCCCATCGTGCGCGAGCTGTTCGAGCGGGGCCATGCTGCCGCATTACTGCCCTACGACCCGGTGCGCGACCAGATTGTGCTGGTGGAACAGTTCCGCATCGGCGCCATGGAGACCTGCCCGACCCCCTGGCTGCTGGAGCTGGTGGCCGGCATCATTGATGAAGGTGAGACCGCCGAGGCAGTGGTACGCCGCGAAGCGGTGGAAGAGGCCGGGATCGAGGTGGCCCGTTGCGAGCATGCCATCAGCTATCTGGTGAGCCCGGGCGGCAGCACCGAGCGGATCGAGGTCTATGTGGGCGAGGTGGATGCCAGCAAGGCCGAGGGGCTGCATGGTCTGGCGGACGAAGGTGAGGATATCCGGGTGCACGTGGTGAGCCGCGAGCAGGCCTACGCCTGGCTCAAAGAGGGACGCATCGACAACGCCGCCTCGGTCATTGCCCTGCAGTGGTTGGCCCTCAACCACGGCGAGCTGCGCGCCCGCTGGCTGGCGGATCGCTGAGGTGGCGCAGACTCTGCAACAGAGCAGGCGCTATGTGCCTGATCTGATGTCCTTGCAGCGTACCTGTGAGGTCAATTACATGGCGCTGATGAAATTGTTGCCGCCAGATGGGGAAGTCGGGGCCGAGCGTCGCTATCGGGTCGGCAACGATCTGCAGTTTCAGCTCACCATCATTGGCGAGAGTCGCTTCACCAGCCAGGTGATCCTGAGTCAGCACAACCCGGAATTGCCCGAATATCTGCAGGCTCAAATAGAGATTCGTTTGTATCATGATGTGCGGATGGCGGAAGTGTGTGCAGCGCAACAGATTTCCCGTTTGCAACCACGTTATGATTATCCCAATAAAAAGATGCACCAGAGGGACGAAAAGGAGCAGGTAAATCTGTTTCTGGCTGAATGGCTAAAATTTTGTCTCAGACATGGTACCAGCCCGATCAATATCTCCAGTTGAACAAATAAAAAGAAGCGTGATTTTGGAAACAGAGCTCCCCCAGGCGCAGGACGGCAGTGTGCGCCTGTTGCAAATTACCGACACCCACCTCTTCGCGAGTGCCGAAGGGCGGCTGTTGGCTGTGCGCACCGCAGAGAGTCTGGCCGCCGTGCTGGAACAGGTGCAGGCCAACGAACACCCCTATGAGATGATTCTGGCGACCGGCGATCTGTCGCAGGATCACAGTCCGGAGTCCTATCAGCGTTTCGCCTCCATGATGGCGCCCCTTGGTCGCCCCATCTACTGGTTGCCCGGCAATCACGATGACAGCCCGCTGATGACTGAATATCTCCATGCCGCCGGGATCAGCGAATCCAAGCAGCTGGTGGGCGACCACTGGCAGGTGATCCTGCTCGACACCCAGGTGCGCGGCAAACCCCACGGCATGATTGGCGATCACCAGCTGGCCGCCCTTGACCGTGCCCTGCGTCAATATCCTGATCGCCATGCCCTTATCGCCCTGCACCATCAGGCGGTGCCGGTGGGCTGCGCCTGGCTGGATCAACACAATCTCAAGAACGCCGATGATCTGTTTGCCGTGCTGGCCCGTCATCCGCAGCAGAAGACCATCCTGTTCGGCCACGTTCATCAGGAGTTTGACGAGGTGCACCGCGGGGTGCGGCTGATTGCCAGCCCCTCCACCTGCATCCAGTTCAAACCGCTCTGCGATGGCTTCGCGCTGGATGAATCCGGCCCGGGCTGGCGCTATCTCACCCTCTATCCGGATGGGCGGGTGGCCAGCGAGGTGTGGCGCCTGCCGGTGGGGCAGTTTGTGCCCGACCCCGACGCCACCGGTTATTGAGGAGGGCATCGCATGAAGTCGGTTCTCCTTTATCTGCACGGTTTCAACTCCTCTCCAGGCTCCGCCAAGGCGCAGCAGATGGCTGCCTGGGTGGCCGCCAACCGGCCCGACATCGAGGTGATCATTCCGGCCCAGCCCAATACGCCAGCGGCGGCTTGGGCGGCTATCGAGCAGACCATCGCCGATCTGCAGCGTCGTTATGGCAGTGAATTCAAGCTCGGTGCCGTGGGCAGCTCCCTCGGCGGCTTTATGGCGACCCGGGTGAGCGAGCAGTACGGCTGCCGCGCGGCGCTGATCAACCCGGCGGTGCGCCCCCATGAGCTGCTTTGCGACTACCTCGGCCCCCAGACCAACCCCTATACCGGGGAGCAGTACGAACTGCTGCCTGCCCATATGGACGAGCTGCGGGCGCTGGCAGTGCCGGTGACCGCTCCCGAGCGACACTGGATCCTGCAACAGCAGGGGGATGAGGTGCTCGACTATCGTAAGGCGCTGGACGAGTACCGCTTTGCCCGTCTCTCGCTGGAGTGCGGTGGCGACCACGCCTTTGTGGCGTTCGAGCGCTATCCCGCCCAAATCATCCGCTTCCTCGGGCTTTAATCATGCAACCGCCGTTGGCCGCCTTTCTGGAACAGGTGCTGGCCACGGCGCAAGCGGGCCTCACCTACTCCAAAGACCCCTTCGATATCGGTCGATTCGAGACGCTCAGAGCGGCCACTGTGGCCCTGATTGCCAGCCAGAGCGAGCTGGCGCCGGAAGCCATTAGCGACTGGATTGCCCTCGATCGCGGTTATCCCACCCCCAAGCTCGATGTACGGGCGTTTATTCAAAACGATGAGGGCCATATCCTGCTGGTGCAGGAGCGCAGCGACGGCTGCTGGACCCTGCCCGGTGGCTGGTGCGATATCGGCGACTCGCCAGCGGATGCCGTGGTGCGCGAAGTGGAGGAGGAGAGCGGCCTCGAGTGCCGGGCGGTGCAACTGCTGGCCCTGTTCGACAAGCTCAAGCACCCCCATCCGCCCCAACTGCCCCACGCCCACAAAGCCTTCTTCCTGTGTGAGGTGACCGGTGGCCAGCTGCTGGGCGAGACCGACGAAACACAGGGGGCAGGTTACTTCCCCATCGACGCCTTGCCCCCGCTCTCCCGCCATCGGGTGGTGGAATCCCAGATGCGCATCCTTCACGCCCATCTGCAGCAAGGGCGGCGCGATACCCTGTTTGACTGAACGCCTTCTACTGATTGCTGACCGGTTCCATCTGCTCCTGTAGCGGTTGGGATGGCTGTGTTAACCTTGATTGGCCTGCTGCGCCGCGCGTTGGCGCTGCTGCTGGCCGAACCCATCTGAACTTCTCTGCCAATAGGGAGCACGCCTGTGACGACCCCTTCAGCGCTGCCGGATCTGGTACTGGGCGCCTCTCTCTACTTTCCGCCCCTGTTCAAGGCAGTGCTGCTCGGTCTGCTCTGCTGGCTGCCGGTGCATCATCTGCTGCGCGACTGGCTCTATAGCGGGGATGTCTGGCACCCCTTGCTGATGGATCTCTCCCTCTTTGTCCTCGCCGTCAGCGGCGCTCTCTGGATACTGCTTCATGGCTAAATCACCCCTCGCGACCCTCAAATACTTCTCCACCTTGCTGGTCTGCGCGCTGGCGCTGGCGGCGGGCTGGTGGCTGTGGAACTACTACATGCAGGGACCCTGGACCCGGGATGGCAAGGTGCGGGCCGAGCTGGTCAGCATTACCCCCGAGGTGTCGGGCAAGATCATCAAGATAGCGGTGAAGGACAACCAGCTGGTGAAGGCGGGGGAGGAGATCTTCACGCTCGACCCCGAGCCCTATCGCATCGCCCTCGATAACGCCCGGGCGGCGCTCGCCAAGGCAAAATCGGATCTCGACAAGGCAGAGCATGAGGCGAACCGCCGTAGCGGGCTGTCGCGCAGCGTCATCTCCGCCGAAACGGTGGACGAGGCGCGTCTCAATGCCCAGGCGATGCAGGCCGCCTATCAGGTGGCACAGGCCAATCTGGAGAAGGCGGAGTGGTCGCTGGCCAAGACCCGGGTGCACGCCTCCACCGACGGTTACATCACCAACCTGCAGACCCGGGTCGGCAACTATGCCAGCGCCGGTGTGCCGCTGGTGGCGCTGGTGGACACTCACTCCTTCTATGTGCAGGGTTACTTTGAAGAGACCAAGCTCGGCCACATTGCGCCGGGCAAACCGGCCGAAGTGGTGCTCTACAGCGGTGAGCAGCGGTTGCGCGGCGAGGTGGAGAGCATAGGGCGCGCCATTCACGACCAGAGCGTTGATGGCGGCAACGGCCTGCTGCTCGACGTCAAACCGAACGTGCCCTGGGTGCGGCTGGCCCAGCGGGTGCCGGTGCGGATCAAACTGCTGGATGTGCCGCCGGAGCTGGCGCTGATTGCGGGCACCACCTGCACCATCACCATAGGGGAGTAGGGTGAGCGATTCGCTCTGGCGTCAGACCCCCTGGGGCAAGGCCAACGGCGGTCAGTGGCGCTATGCCCTGCGCAACGCGCTGGCCATGTGCCTGTCGCTCTGGCTGGCCTTCGTGCTGCAGCTCGACTCCCCCTACTGGGCGATGAGCTCGGCCGCCGTGGTGAGCTTTCCCACCGTGGGCGGGGTCATCAGCAAAAGCCTGGGGCGGGTGGTTGGCAGCCTGATGGGGGCGATGGCTGCGGTGGTGATCACCGGTCTTGGCATCAGCGATCCCTGGCTGTTCAGCTTCCTCATCGCCCTCTGGCTGGGCCTGTGCACCTACATCTCCAACCACTACCAGAACAACGTCTCCTACGCGTTTGCCCTCGGTGGCTACACCGCCGCTATCATCGCGTTCTCCAGTGTCAACGTGACCGACCCGCAACACATCTTCGACATCGCCCAGGCGCGGGTGAGCGAGGTGATCATCGGCATTCTCTGCGGCGGTCTGATGATGATGATCCTGCCCAGCACCTCCGACAGCGAGACCCTGCTCCAGTCCCTGCGCAAGAGTCAGACCCGCCTGCTGGAGCATGCCCAGCTGCTCTGGCTGGGGGAGGCCAATCCCGATGTGCGCAGCGCCCACGAGGGGCTGATCGGCCAGATCCTCACCATGAATGTGCTGCGCATTCAGGCGGTCTGGAGTCACCACCGGCTGCGCCGCCAGAACAAGCTGCTCAACTTCCTGCTGCACCGCCAACTGCGGCTTATCAGTCTGATCTCCAGCCAGCGGCGGATGCTGCACAACTGGCCGGAGCAACCGGCGGGTATTCAGGCGCTGCTCGCCACCCTGATCTGCGAGCTCGGCAAGCCGGAGTGCGACAAGTATCGGGTTGCGAGGTTGCTGGCGCCCCTGATGCCGACCAGCGAGCATGATTATCGGCTGCGCACCTTTTTGCTGCGGTTGCGCCACTTCTGCTGGAGCTATCTGGAGTGCCAGCGCTGGCTTGACCGGTTGACCCGCTATGACGATCAGGAGTGGCCGGCGCCGCTCCATCACACCTCCCTCACCAGCCATACCGACACGCTGGAGGCTGCCTACAACGGCGGGCGTACCTTCCTCTGCGTATTGCTTGGTTGCACCTTCTGGATAAACAGTCAGTGGGATGCGGGCGGCTCGGCACTCACCATGATCGCCATCTGTTGCGTGCTCTACTCGGCGACCCCGGCCCCGGCGCAGGGGGCCAACACCATGCTCAAGGCGATCCTGCTGCTGAGCCTCATCTGCTTTGCGGTCAAGTTTGGCCTGATGATCCGCATCGACGACTTCTGGATCTTCTGCATCTTGCTCTTTCCGGCGCTGCTCACCATGCAGCTTTGCAAACAGCAGCAGGTACGGCAGGCGGGTCTCTGGGGCCAGATGATCGTGCTGCTCGGCTCCTTTCTCGCCATCACCAATCCGCCCAGCTACGACTACCAGCAGTTCATCAACGGCAGCATCGGTCAGGTGCTGGGGGTGATGGTGGCGGGGCTGGCGTTCCAGTTGCTGCGACCGAGCTCCGATCGGCGCAAGAGTCGTCGCATCATTCACTCCCTGCGCCGCCATTTTATCGATCAGCTGGAGCCCCGGCCGCAGCAGAGCGAGAGCCAGTTTGAGTCGCGTATCTACCACTGCATCAGCCAGCTCAGCCTGAGTCAGGATCAGACCGCCCGGCTCTGGGTGCTGCGCTGGGGGGTGGTGCTGCTCAACTGCAGCCATATCGTCTGGCAACTGCGCCAGTGGCGGGGCGACGAGCAGCCCCTCTATCTGGTGCGGGACAACTGCATCCGCAGTTTGAAGGGGATACTCACCGAGGGCGGTGTGCAGCACGCCTCCCTCGACAAGACGCTAGCGGAGCTGGCCCGCATCAGCCAGCGGCTGGCCGACCACAACGACAGCGCTGCGCGGGAGCTGGCGGGCATGGTGTGGCGGCTGCACAGTTCGCTCTCCCAGCTGCAGCAGGCGCTGCCGGTGGAGTCAGGCGCAACCTGATTGGCCACTCGGGGGCGGTCAGCCCCCCTCTGGATCACCCTTTCCCGCCGTCGGGTTTGTCCAACACCCTCCCAACGAGTAAGATTCTCCCCAAACGTCAATTCGCAAGGCCCTCCATGTCCACTCAATATAATGCGGATGCCATTGAGGTCCTCAATGGCCTTGAACCGGTGCGTCGTCGCCCCGGCATGTACACCGACACCACCCGGCCCAATCACCTCGGCCAGGAGGTCATCGACAACAGCGTCGACGAAGCGCTGGCGGGCCACGCCCGTACCCTGGAGGTGACCCTGTATGAAGACCAGTCCCTCGAGGTGATCGATGACGGCCGCGGCATGCCGGTCGATATCCACCCGGAGGAAGGGGTGTGCGGTGTGGAGCTGATCCTCTGCAAGCTGCACGCGGGCGGCAAATTCTCCAACAAGAACTACCAGTTCTCCGGCGGTCTGCACGGGGTGGGTATTTCGGTGGTGAACGCCCTCTCCGATCGGGTCGAGGTGACGGTGCGTCGCGACGGCCAGGTCTATGACATCGCCTTCGAGCGTGGCGAGAAGGTGCAGGAGCTGACCATCACCGGCACCTGCGGCCGCCGCAACACCGGTACCCGGGTGCGCTTCTGGCCGCAGGCGAGCTACTTCGACTCGCCCCGCTTCTCGGTCACCAAGCTGGAGCACCTGCTGAAAGCGAAAGCGGTACTCTGCCCTGGCCTCACCATCAAGTTCCTCGACAAGAACACCGGCATCAAGCTGGAGTGGTGCTACGAAGATGGCCTCAAGGATTATCTGGTCGATGCGGTCAAGCAGTTCACCTGCCTGCCGGAGCAGCCCTTTATCGGTGCCTTCAGCACCGAACAGTCCGCCGTGGACTGGGCGCTCTGCTGGCTGCCGGAAGGGGGCGAATGCCTCGCCGAATCCTATGTGAACCTGATCCCCACCGCGCAGGGCGGTACTCACGTCAACGGTCTGCGTCAGGGGCTGCTCGACGCCATGCGCGAGTTCTGCGAGTTCCGCAACCTGCTGCCGCGGGGGGTCAAGCTGACCCCGGAAGATATCTGGGATCGCTGCGCCTACATCCTCTCCATCAAGATGCAGGACCCGCAGTTTGCCGGTCAGACCAAGGAGCGGCTCTCCTCCCGTCAGAGCTCGGCGTTTGTCTCCGGCGTGGTGAAGGATGCCTTCAGCCTTTACTTGAACAGCAACACCGAGCTGGCGGAGCAGATCGCCGAGATCTGTATCAGCAGCGCCCAGCGCCGACTGCGCGCCGCCAAGACAGTGGTGCGCAAGAAGATTACCCAGGGCCCGGCGCTGCCCGGCAAGCTGACCGACTGTAACTGCGCCGACCCCATGCAGGGTGAGCTGTTCCTGGTGGAGGGTGACTCCGCGGGCGGCAGTGCCAAGCAGGCGCGGGATCGCGAGTTTCAGGCCATCATGCCGCTGCGCGGCAAGATCCTGAACACCTGGGAAGTGGAGGCCGGTCAGGTGCTCGCCTCGCAGGAAGTGCACGATATCTCGGTGGCCATCGGGCTCGATCCCGACTCCGAGGATCTCAGCGGCTTGCGCTACGGCAAGGTGTGCATCCTCGCGGATGCGGACTCGGACGGTCTGCACATCGCCACCCTGCTCTGCGCCCTGTTTGTGAGGCACTTCCGCACCCTGGTCAACAAGGGCCACGTCTATGTCGCCATGCCGCCCCTCTACCGGATCGATATCGGTAAAGAGGTCTACTACGCCCTCGACGAGGACGAGAAGAACGGCGTGCTGCAGCGGGTCGAGGCCGAGAAGAAGAAGGGCAAGGTGATGGTGACCCGATTCAAGGGTCTGGGTGAGATGAACCCGAAACAGCTGCGGGAAACCACCATGGATCCCAACACCCGCCGTCTGGTGCAGCTCACCATGGGGCCAGAGGCCGAGGGGGATGAGACCCTGCAGCTGATGGACATGCTGCTGGCCAAGAAGCGGGCGGGTGATCGCCGCGAGTGGCTGGAAGAGAAGGGCAACCTTGCCATCATCTAGGTCACTCCTCTGTGCGATGAGGAGTGGCTGATCGATCCGGGCAACCTTGCCATCATCTAAGCCGTCGGCTGGCCCGCACAGGGCCAGCAAGCATTTAGCCGGAGTCGCCCTGTGGCGGCTCCCGAACCGAAAGAGAAAACCACATGAGTGATGCTATCGAGCTCAGTCTGGACGGGGTAGAGCGCCAGCCAATGCGCACCTTTACCGAACAGGCTTACTTGAACTACTCCATGTACGTCATCATGGATCGGGCCTTGCCGCATATCGGCGATGGCCTCAAACCGGTGCAGCGACGCATCATCTACGCCATGAGCGAGCTGGGTCTGTCGGCCCTCTCCAAGCACAAGAAATCCGCCCGTACCGTGGGTGACGTGCTGGGTAAGTACCACCCACACGGCGACAGCGCCTGCTATGAAGCCATGGTACTGATGGCCCAGCCCTTCTCCTACCGCTACCCGCTGGTGGACGGTCAGGGCAACTGGGGTGCGCCGGACGATCCCAAATCCTTCGCCGCCATGCGTTATACCGAGGCGCGGCTGTCGCGCTTCTCCGAGCTGCTGCTCTCCGAGCTCGGCCAGGGTACGGTGGAGTGGACGCCGAACTTCGACGGCACCATGAAAGAGCCGGTGGTGCTGCCCGCCCGTCTGCCGCACATCCTGCTCAACGGGGTGACCGGTATCGCGGTGGGGATGGCGACCGACATTCCGCCCCACAACGCGCGGGAAGTGGCTTACGCCTGTGCCGAACTGCTCGACAACCCCAATGCGGGGCTGGATGTGTTGATGCAGCACATCCAGGGGCCGGACTACCCGACCAACGCCGAGATCATCACCCCGCGTGACGATATCCGCAAAATCTACGAGACCGGCAAGGGCTCCATCAAGCAGCGGGCGGTCTGGAGCGAGGAGGATGGCGACATCGTCATCACCGCGCTGCCCCATCAGGCCTCCGGCGCCAAGATCATGGAGCAGATCGCCGCCCAGATGGTGGCGAAAAAGCTGCCGATGGTCACCGACCTGCGCGATGAATCGGACCACGAAAACCCGACCCGTCTGGTGATCATCCCCCGCTCCAACCGGGTGGATGTGGAGGGGCTGATGGCCCACCTGTTCGCCACCACGGATCTGGAGAAGAACTACCGGGTCAACCTCAACATCCTTGGCCTCGACAACCGGCCACAGGTGAAGTGCCTCAAGACCATCCTCAGCGAGTGGATCATCTTCCGCCGCGAGACCGTGCGTCGCCGTCTGCAATTCCGCCTCGACAAGGTGCTGGCTCGCCTGCACATCCTCGAAGGCTTGCTGATTGCCTACCTCAACATCGACGAGGTGATCGAGATCATCCGCACCGAGGATGAGCCGGGCAAGGTGATGGTGGAGCGCTTCAATATCAGCGAAACCCAGGCCGAAGCGATCCTCGAGCTGAAACTGCGCCACCTGGCCAAGCTCGAAGAGTTCAAGCTGCGCGCCGAACAGAACGAACTGGCCGAAGAGCGCGACAAGCTGGAGCTGATCCTGGGCTCCGAGCGTCGCCTCAACACCCTGCTCAAGAAAGAGCTGCTGGCCGATGCCGAGAAGTACGGCGACGATCGCCGCACCCCGCTGGTGGAGCGTGCCACCGCCGTGGCGTTGACCGAGAAAGAGCTGGTGCCGAGCGAACCGGTCACCGTCATCCTCTCCGACAAGGGGTGGGTGCGCGCCGCCAAGGGCCACGACGTGGATGTCGAGGGGCTCTCCTACAAGGCGGGGGACAGTTATCTGGCCCACGCCTGCGGCCGCAGCAACCAGCAGGCGGTGTTCCTCTCCACGTTGGGAAGAACTTACGCCCTCGAATCCCACACCTTGCCATCCGCGCGCAGTCAGGGCGAACCGCTCACCGGCCGTTTTGCGCTGGGGGCAGGGGAGGAAGTGCGCCATCTGGTGATGGGCAACGAGGGTGAGCCGTATCTCATCTGCTCCGATGCCGGTTACGGCTTTGTCTGCACCTATGACGACCTCATCGGCAAGAACAAGAACGGCAAAGCGCTGCTCACCGTGCCGGAAGGGGGTCAGGTGATGGCACCCCAGAAGATTGGCTCGCCAGAGACTGATCTCTGCATGGCCATCTCCAACGAAGGGCGCATGCTGCTGTTCCCGCTCAACACCCTGCCGGTACTCGGCAAGGGCAAGGGCAACAAGCTGATCAGCATTCCGTCGGCGCGCGTGAAGGCGCGGGAAGAGTTTATGGTGATGGCCGCCATTATCCCGCAGGGGCAATATGTCACCCTGTTTGCCGGCAAGCGCAAGCTGACCCTCAAGCCGTCCGATCTCGACTACTACCGCGGCGAGCGCGGCCGCCGTGGCGCCAAGTTGCCCCGCGGTTTGCAGCGCGTCGATCGCATCGAGATTGAACCCGCCGCCGGTGCCGAACCGGTCGCGGAGGAAAGTCAGGAAGGGTAATTAACAGAAAGGGCGCGAAAGCGCCCTTTAAATTTTAGAATATTGAGCTACTTGCACTCTAACTGGCTATAATATCAGCCATTTAATTAAATCATAAGCAGCGCTAGTGGCTAATCCAATTGCTATCGTACCAATAAGGCCAAAGACAGACCATAAAATAGATTTCTTGTTTCGCCCCGAAAAATCAGATATTAACTTCGCATCACCTTTGTTTATGTTTAAATATGATATGGGGAGATAGCTATCAATCGATATTTCTAATTTTCTCAAAAAAATATCAGATACTCCACCTACAACTACAAATAATGATGAGTAAACTATTAAAAACTTAACAATTGAATTGGGTGGGAGCATAGCGCTATCAATTGCATTTGTTGTGAAAATGCCCAGTGCTGCATAAATTATTAAACGACCGAATTTCGTTATCAGATGTGAAATGCTTTTAATTTTGTTAATTATATTAATGCTGTGTGATTCATCGCAGCCTTTAATCCATTCATCAAACATTGCTGTGAAATGGCGAGCCTTGACATAATCTGAGTAATGGATTGTTATTTTAGCTGTTGTTGTCACCATGCTGGCAACTAATGCAGATGAAATAAAGGGGGGCGCTTCTTTCTCAATTTGGTAAATATCGGCAACTCTAGATCTTATTTGGCAAATTACCTTATAGTTTTCTAGTTCATCATTTTTCTGATCGTAGATGGAAAACATATAAGCCATATTAATATCTGAGGTGGGATTTGGGCTTGTTAGATTTCGCTCCTCAAAAGCTTCGAAAGAGTTGAATTTTTCAGATTCACCTTCGTGATGTGATACTGCAATTCGAACATTTATATCGCTTTTTGACGGGTATAGTGAATTAATGGACTGAATGGTTTTAAAATGAAGTTCTTTGATATCATCTAACGTGACGAGAATGTCATTGCTATAAGATTTTGATATCTCTTCATTCTTGGAGTTTATTTTTTGATGCATTTTAAAAAATAAATCTATCTGCGCGTCATCATACTTTATTAATCCAGAATTATCATTGTCAACTACTTCAATTACTTTTCCCATGTTATTTAAAGTCCGTGTTGTTTATTTTTAAATAAGGCGAAAACGCTAATGACTTTATTGTCAATGCGATGGGCTGGATGATATCGGATTCAGATGGTGATTTAATGTTTTTATGCAAGCGGTCATAGATAAGGGCCGTAGGTCTGATTAGCGAAGCGTAATCAGACGATCGCGAAAACAGGTCGCCGTAATTCTGCTGGTGCTCCAGCTGATCTCTTCTCTATGTCCATCGCCACCGGGATTGCGGTACGGACGATTACGCTTCGCTAATCGACCCTACTCGATCCTGCTTGATTTAACGCTCTGCTGGTTGTCTATGGCTTGCTCCCCCTCATCCCCGACCCTTCTCCCGCAAGGGGAGAAGGGAGCAGAGATCGCAGCCATTGATAGTGACCGTGGTATGGCGTGATAGCTAAGGGTGACAGCTATGGCTACAGGTTGGCAGGCGCTGATCCCCTCTCCCCTTGGGAGAGGGCCAGGGTGAGGGGAGGTAACCGTAGGGTGCAATGAAATTGCACCGTGATTGACCCCGCGAGGTTGCCGGTGCAATGCGCTGTGCTTATTGCACCGTGATTCAGCCCGCGAAGGTATTGGCGCAATGGAGTGTGCATTTTCCCCCCTATGCCCTGGATTGTTTCATTGGTGCGACAGCTAGAAATTGATTGGCTGTTTTGGTGCAAAAATCGTCACTGGTGCCCATCCACCAACCAGAAACGTGCCGTCAATCCCGCCATAAAGAGAGGCCCTGCCATTCCTCATTGCGGGGCCTCTGCACCATCGCCTGAACGACTGATCCTCCAACTTGTTAGCTGATAACCTGTGGTGGGCCTTGATGGGGGGGATGGTTACTGAGGTACTACCTCGCCCCAGCGCTGTTCATAATCCAGTTGTTGAAACTCCTCCTTGATAAACTCGATAAACACTCTGGTCTTGGACGGAATAAAGTTTCGGTTCGCATAGGCCATGCCGATGGAGAGCGCGGGTAATGCCCAGTCGCTGAGCACAGGTTTAAGGCGCCGGTTGCGTAATTCGTCATAAATGGCATAAGTGGGCTGCGCCAGGATACCCATCCCGTTTTTGGCATTGGCGATCAGGATCTGGGCATCGTTGGACTCAATGGTGGGAGTGGTGGGCACCCGCAATTTGATCGAGCCCTTCATCATGGTCAGCTCTCCGGGATTGTGATGGCTGTAGAGCAGCAGCTGGTGTTTTTTGAGATCGTGCGGTGTTTCCGGTTCGCCATAACGTGCAATATATTCCGGAGAGGCTGCCAGAATACGTGGTGCAGCTGCCAGAGGTTGAATAATCAGGCTGGAGTCCGGCTCTGACTCTCTTGAACGAATACTGATATCAATATTGTTTTCGATAATATCCAGATAGCGATTGTTGGCAATCAGCTCGACCTGAATGCCGGGATATTTCGCCATAAATTTCGGTATCAAGGGGGAGATGACATTCAGCATCAGTGACAGCGAAGCCGTCAATTTCAAGACCCCGGTTGGCATTCCCGTTTTGATACTGACTTCGTCGATGGCTTCTCTCATCTCATTCAGTGCTACTTTGCAGCGGGCATAGAAGTGCTCGCCTATTTCAGTGACAAACAACCGCCGGGTCGTTCGCTCGACGAGTCGTGCATTGAGTCGCAGCTCCAGTGCGGCGAGATGCCTGCTGGCTGCTGGGTTGGACAAGCCCAGTGCGTCGGCGGCCTTGCTGAGGCTCCCCAATTCGACCACCTGCACAAAGACTTCATATTCAGTCCATCTATCCATGGATTCTTCCTGATTTTATAAAAGAGATTTCCTGTTATTGCATTTATCATCTCCTGCCGGATTTGTACTATGGCCCCGTCTGGCAGTAACAGATATTCCATGCATCATATTTTCTAGTTAAATTGGATGTCAATTAATAAAACGGGAGTCGCCTGTGAACAATAACGTCGATACAGTCATTAATTACTTTAAATATTGCGTGGATGGCAAGGATGTTGAACGGGTGAGTGAATATTTCTCGGAGGATCTTTGTATATTCAGACCTGACTGTGCAGAGCCTATTACGACCCTTGCGCAATTTAAAACGTCATTGTCAGCCTGTGTGGTCGATCGTTATGAGTCTATTGAGACCTCCTTTCAGAAAATAATGAGTTCGGAAGACGAGGTATTTGTTGCATTGACTCACGTCGCCAAAGGGTCAAATACCTGGAAAGGATTCGATGTTACCGGTAAGGATGTGACCTGGAGTGCCTTGACCTATTTCAGATTCAATGCCGAGGGCAAGGTGGTGGAGGAGATTGTCGAGCGCAACGAGCTGGCTATGGCCAAGCAGTTGGGGATCGTTGACTTCGCCTGAAACCGGCGCGGATGTTGATACCAAGGGAGCCGTGTCAGGGGGAATCGAGATGACAGCGGCCTTGCTATTGCGTGGCCTATCCTGCCAACCCACCTGAAAGAGAGGACCCCGCAACCAGCGTTGCGGGGTCCTTTGTGTTATCGCTCGAGTCGCGGCTTAGACCCTTTGGTCTGGCAAGGGCCAGCTAAATGGCAGACCCGAGCCCGATCAGACGGGTATGGCAGCCCCTGCCGGTGGCGGGGTGATTTTCGAGGCGATCAGTTGGCGCAGGCGGGGCACCAGCAGCAGCAACACCACGCCGCCCGCCAGCGAGCCCCAGCCGAGCATATTGAATACCGAGCTGTAACCCGGGTTGGTGGCGACCGGGGTGCTGCCGATATTTTGCGGCATGGCGCCGGAGACATACCCCGCCAGCACCGAGGCGATGCCGGTTACCATCATCCAGCAGCCCATCATCAAGCCTTGCAGGCTGGCGGGGGCCAGCTTGCCAATCATGGCGTAGCCGATGGGGGAGATCAGCAGCTCGCCCAGACTCTGCAGCACATAGCTGATGGCGATCCACTTGAAGGCGACCAGCCCGTCGGCGCCCGCCAGATGGATGCCGATGGGCAGCACCAGCATCCCCAGCCCCATGCAGAACAGGGAGGCGGCAAACTGGGAGGGGATATCGATATTCCACCCCTGCTCGCGCAGCCGCTTGAACAGCAGCGCCATCAGCGGCCCACCGATGACGATGACGAGGGTATTGATGTTCTGGATCCACTGGGGGGCGACCCGCAGCCCGAACACGTTGAGGTTGATGTTGTGCTCGGAGAAGAGCATCAGCCCCATGGGCGCCAGCTGGTAGAGCGACCAGAAGATGAGCGAGCCAAGGGCGAGGATCAGGTAGGCCACCATGCGGCTGCGCTCGGCAGCGTCCGGGTGGCGGGCCGTCATCACGCAGAGCAGCACCAGCACCACGGCCCCCAGGATCAGCACGAAGCTGCCGCTGAAGCTGGCGTGGGTCAGCAGCAGGCGCAGGGCGGGCACCAGCAGCGCCAGAATGGCGAGGCCGCCGAGCATCCGCAGGTAGAAGGCGCGCCCCTTGATGTGGCGCAGCGGCGTGTTGATATCCGCCAGAATGGGCCAGAAGAACAGGGTGGCGATGATGGCCAGCACGTTGCCGAGGGTGGCGAACAGGAACAGGGTGCGGTAATCCTCTGTGAGCTGGAAGTAACCCGCCACCGAGAAGCCCATAAAGAAGCCCAGATTCATCCCGGCGTAGTTCCACAGGAAGGCGCTCTCGCGGCGGTGATCGTCCGGGGCGAAGCGCTGGGTCAGCATCATGTTGAGGCAGGTGACGTTGAGGCCGCTGCCGGTGAGGAACATGGCAAGCCCCCAGTAGAGGCCGGTGATCCCCATCTCGGCGATGAGATAGCAGCCGATCACCTGCAAGACCATCCCCATCACGAACAGGTTGCGGTTGCTGAGGTAACGCCCGCCCAGATAGCCGCCAAACAGGTGCAGGCCGTAGTTGAAGGCACCGAAGATCCCCATCATGGCGTTGGCCTGGGATTCGCTAAAGCCGAGCCGCTTGGTGGCGTAGAGCACCAAAGTGGAGTAGAGCACGGCAAAACCCAGGGTGGCGAAGGTCTGGATAAAGAACAGGGCGCCTGAGCCGGGTGGGACGGCGGCGTGATGAGGGTGTGGTGTCGAAGCGCTCACGGTTTGTCTCCTGTGAGAAGAGAGAATCACAACTCATCCTGAGAGCGTACCGGTCTGCTGCCGGCTAGCCTTTGGCGCTTCCATGCTGGTTTCAAGGCTGGTCTGTCATTTAGCGACCAGCCCGATCAAATTGCCAGACCTTAAATTTAATCCGGCGCGATTAATTGCTTTTTATTGATCCATTCCGCCTTTTTATGCGCATTTCTCCGTGGTGTCAGCCCGATTTTCCACGCAGTTGCGGTACGTCTGATGTGATCAGCTTGGCCATTTTGTGTCGATTTTGGCTCAATAGTGAGATCCCCATCCCGTTTTTAACCCCGTCACGCCGCGATAGCCCGGCCGTTGTATCGCAGGTTGTTTATTCATCTGTGGGCGTTGGGTGAATAAATATCGGGGAGAGGGGGGCTTGATTGTGTCGCTGGTGAAATGAATGAATGGAGGGCTGTAGGCCTGATTAGCGCAGCGTAATCAGACGATCGCGAAACAGGGGGCCGCCATTTTGCGGGCAATCCATCTGCTCTTTCTATTTCCGTAGCCACTGATGGTTGCGGTGCGGCCGATTACGCTTCGCTAATCGACCCTACTTGATTCCACTCTTATTGCTTGCAGGTGCAATGCGCTGCGCTTATTGCACCCTACGTGTTACGCGGCGGCCCGAGGGGGGCTTGCGCGTATTCCCTCTCCCCTTGGGAGGGGGGCTGGGTGAGGGGAGGTGCTGGTCGCCAGATATAACAACGCCCGGCTGGCCGGGCGTTGTGGTGCGACAGGATGGCGGTGAAAACGCCCCTTAGAAGTCGTGGTAGAGCGGCCAGCCGAGCAGCGGGTGCTTGAGACCGGCGCGCATCTCGAAGTTGTCGAGCTTCTCCGGCGAGGCGTTCTCTTTTTGCAGCAGCTGGTATTGGCGCACGAAGCCGAGGGTGTGCAGCAGGTTGGGGACAAACCCCTTGCTGAGATCCTGACGCAGACCGGCGATCAGCTCGCCCGGCAGCTCTGCCAGCAGCAGCTCCAGCTGGGCAGCCAGATAGTCGGTGTCGTACCACTCCTCGTTGAGCTCAATCTCCCGCGCCAGTTTGCGCTTGAGATCCTGCTTCACCTTCAGTTTGGCGGCGCCGCTGCCGTTACCGCAGAGAATGCGGTAGAGCAGCGCTTCGGCCAGTTTGTCTTCCATGGTCGGGTGGTCGTTTTCGCAGGCGAAGCAGTGCTGATCCAGCAGGGTCATCAGGCGAGCCTTGTTATGCTCGGCCAGTGCTTTTTCGTACTCCTGCCACCCTTGCCACTCTTCTACGTCCGGCGGGCTGGAGATCTTGTCCAGCAGACGAGCGTCCACATCCCCAAAGAGGTTGTTGCCGCCGGGCTGCTTGCTGCTGACGGATATCAGCATCGACCAGCCCTTCTGGAACGGCTTGATGGGCCCTTCCGGCGCTTGCAGCAGGGCGAGCGCTTTGGCGGTGTCGCGCTGGGAGAGCTCCTGCAGGCCGAGGCTCACCACGCCGATGACGTCGTGGGCGGCCTGTTCCAGCAGGTGCATCTTGTACTTGTTGTAGTACTTGTCGGCGAACTTCAGGCTCATCAGCACCGCCTTGCCCTTGATGGCGGCGAGCTGCTGGTCGGTCAGCCGTTCGTTTTCGCGGCCAAAGCGCAGCACCTGAGTGAGAAAGGGGCCTTGATTGACGTCGCGTATCACTAGTTGCATTGCGGGGTTCCTCAATCCAGAAAGCTGAACATGTCGTCGACTTCGGCGTACTCGTCCTCGACCTTGTTCTTCTCTTTGGCCTGCATCACCAGCTCGCTGGCGAACTTGTTGATGATCCCTTCCCAGCTGGAGTGCTCGTTGCGCAGCAGTGCCTTGATGGATTTCTCCACCTCGGGGGTCAGCTCGCGGATCAGCATCAACAGGCTGCGCGGGTCATCCAGCGCGTAGTCGTGGGCATCTTCGCTCTGCTGGCGGTTGCTGTAGGAGAGCGCCTCTTCCAGATCTTCCTCTTCCGCATGCAGGGGGTCGTGGAACCCTTCGTCATCCTCGTAGCGATCGCCACGGTAGAACTCGATAAAGGGGATGGCGAGGTAGAAGAGACCGGCCGGATCGTCGGCGACGCACTCGAGGATCTCGCGCTGCTTCGTTTCGCTCTCCTGGGTGCGGATCAGGTAGTTGAGGAAGTCGAAGGTGTGCTGTTGCAGCTCTTCGGCGTTGTTCTTGATCGCCTCTTCCCAGTAGAGGGGCTGCTGGCAGACGATGTCGCGGATCCGCTCCGGGGTCATCAGCTCCGCGATGATGGAGGGGAATGACATGTCATGCTGGCCGTTGATCTGGGTCAGGGTGACGATATCGATCTGTTCAATGACTTCGCCCAGCTGCTCATCGGACATGGTTTTGGCGATCAGCTCGAACTTTTCGCTGGCCTGCTTCGGCTCGATAACGGCCAGCTCTTTGATCTCGATGGCGGTAATTTCTATCAGACTGTTGTTCATGCGTTGCCCCAATTAGAAACGTACTTCGTCGTACATATCCTGATCGCCGTCGTCGTCACCATCACCGTTGTAGTCGGCGTCGGCATCTTCCCCGTCTTCATCTTCGTCGTCACGCAGCTCGTAGTCGTCATCGGCACGGCGGCCACCGCGCGGCAGCGGGTTGTCGAGCTGGAACAGCACGGCGCAGGCTTCGATCAGCTGATCTTCGCTCTGGGCCCGTACCGCCTTGACCAGCGGCAGGTCGGCATTGTTGAACGCCACCGACACCTTGAACTCGTCCCATGAGGGTTGTACGCCGCCGGTGAGCCATTTGTTCCACTCGGGCTTGGCCTTGGCCGGAAACTGCACCCGGCCATAGAGGGCCAGCGGCAGGTATTCCGGCATAAACTCCAGCATGCTCATATCGGCCAGCAGCAGGGTCTTCATCTGGCCGGTGAACTGTTCCAGCGCCTTGGGGTCGTCCTGATCCCGGTAGGATTCGATGTTCTCGCTCGCGTCACTTATCAGCGCTTTGATCCGCGCCTGATCCCATTTCTTTTGCATAGTGGCTCTTGTTTCCTGCGTCGGCATCAGGGGTAGAACTGATCCCACATCTCCTGCATGGCAGCAGCGGGATCGGTCACGATAACGTTGTTGAAATCCTTGATAAAGGCGGCGCGCTGCTTCGGATCGGACAGCACTTCATAGGCCTGCTTTACCTGGTGCAGCTTGATGGCTGCCAGCTCTCGCTCTTCTTCGCTCGCCCCTAACAGCTTATCGGGGTGGTACTGGTTCGACAGCCGGCGATAGGCTTTTTTGATGTCGTTTTCGTTGGCGTTGGACTTGACGCCCAGCACCCGAAAGTAGTTGTTCATGGCAGATCCTGCATCACTGGCATCATCGGATTCACACTGCGGGTGCCTGATGGTGGGGATTGGCAAACCAGGCACGGCAAAAACCCGTCATTTTAACGGAAACGGCCCCCCAAAGCGATGAATTGGGCGACGAATTAAGGGGCGGGATGAAGAGGTGTCAGTTGAGCGTCTATTGTTGCCAGTCGCTCTGGCCAGTGCAAGGGGCGCGCACGGGAAGACGATGAAAAAATGGTCAGGGGTGAGCTTGATGGGATATTGACGGGATATGGCGGCGGCAGCGCAAATCGGGCTGCCGCCGCAGGGGTTACTCCTCCCAGAAGGAGGCGGAGGTGTGGTAGATCATCTTCTTGCTCATCCCGCCATCGACCACCAGATTGGCGCCGTTGATAAAGTCGTTCCGGGGATCGGCCAGAAACAGGCAGGCGCGGGTGATGTCGTCGGGACGACCGACCCGGCCACTCGGGTGCTGGCGGTGATCCGCCTCGGTCAGGGTGTGGTAATCCTCCGCCTGGATCCAGCCCGGGCTGATGGCATTGACCGTGATGGGGTCGTCGGCCAGCGAGTTGGCGAGGGATTGGGTGAGGGCAACCAGCGCCCCCTTGGAGGCACCATAGGCATCCCAACCCGGTTCGTTCTGCTGCCAGCGGGTGGAGGCGATATTGATGATGCGGCCATAGGGCTGCCCGCGATTGGCTTGCACAAAAGCGCGGGCACAGAGCATGGCGCCGCGCACATTGACCGTCATCACCTGATCGAACTGCGCAGCGCTCAGATCCTCGAAGCGGGTGTGGAACTTGCTGATGGCGCCGTTGTTGATCAGCAGATGGATGCCGCCGTGTTGCGCGCGCACCTCCGCAAAGAGCCGAGCGATGGCCTGCTCGTCCCGCAGATCGAGCGGGTGAAAGTGGATCTCGGGATGGTCGAAAGAGTGCGGGGCCAGATCGGTGGCGATCACCCGATAGCCTGCCTCGGCCAGCCCGATGCAGAGCTGGCGGCCAATCCCGCCAGCGGCGCCGGTGACCAGTGCGATTTGTTTACCGTTCATTGTGCCGCTCCATTGCGAGCCCGCAGCACCTTGATCAGCGCCGAGACCTCCTGCTGACCAAACCCTTGCGCCACCCCTTCCTCAAACAGCTCTGCGGCAAAGCGCGGGAAGCGGCTGTCGATCCCGGCATCGG
Source organism: Aeromonas finlandensis (assembly GCF_000764645.1). Taxonomy (GTDB): domain Bacteria; phylum Pseudomonadota; class Gammaproteobacteria; order Enterobacterales; family Aeromonadaceae; genus Aeromonas; species Aeromonas finlandensis. The sequence continues at coordinate 96,487 of NZ_JRGK01000031.1, read as the reverse complement.
TGGCATGACCGGCGAGGCGGCTGATGGCGGCGCTCCAGGTTTTCAGGCTGGCGTAGGGGTGATCGAAATCGCCGCTCGCCAGCGTCTTGCCAAGGTGGGCCACATCGCCACCGAGAATGGGGGAGAGCTCGCTGAACTGGGCGCACACCTTGGCTACCGGCAACCCTTCCGCCTCGCAGATCAGCGCGCCGTGCAGAGCACCGAGCAGACCACCGGCAAAGTAGGCGGCGACGGCGCAATCTTGCGCTGCGGCGGCGCCCACTGCCTCGGCCACGTGGTCGAGGGTAGGGGCGAGCAGGCGTAGCACCGGCTCTGCTTCGCTAAAGGCTACGCTGGCCCCCGAGCAGATGATGCTGGCATCGCTGGTGCCGATCTGATCCGGGAAGCAGAGGATGGCGCCATCAAGATAACGGGCGCCGCGGGCGTGGCTCCAGCTTTCCAGCGCTCTGGCCCCCTGCGGGCTGCCGGTGGAGAGCTGCACCAGCAGCTTGCCCGCCACGGCGTCGCTCGCCTCGTCCAGCAACTGCTGGCTGACGGCGTAGTTATCGACGCAGACAAGGGTGATGTCGCTCGCGGCAATGGCCGCGCCAACCGAGGGGGCGAGTGTTGCACCCAGTGCCTGTAGCGGGGCCGCCTTGGCGGCGTTGCGATTCCAGACGGTGACCGGATGGCCCGCCTTGAGCAGGGTAGTGGCGAGGGCGGAGCCCATGGCCCCGAGGCCGATGACAGAGAGATGGCGCATGATGGCTCCTGGCTGTGTTGATAGACACTGATATAGAAAATTGGGATGCCTTGTGGCAGGTAAGCCACTATATTTGCCCCGTGTCGCCGTGAAAAATGGCTTTTATGACTGTCTGGTATAGGTGAATTCTATGGATGTGCGAACCCTGCGCGCGTTTGTTGCTGTCTTTGAGGAGCGCAACATCACGGCCGCCGCCACCCGCCTCTTCATTACCCAGCCCACCCTCTCCACCACCATCAAGACGCTGGAGGATGAGCTGGGGGTGACCCTGTTTGTGCGGCAGGCGCGCGGGGTGGAGGGGACCGAAGCGGCGCACCGGCTCTATCCCCGTGCCAAGCGGCTGATTGCCGATACCGACTCCCTCGCCCGCGAGTTTCGTGAAACCTCCCCTTGCCTCGAAGTAACGGTGGGAATTGAGGCAGATTTGGGTGATGGCGTGGTGGGTGCGCTGGTGCAAGGGGCGCTCGCCCACGAGGAGATCCTGCTGACCCTGGAGGAGGGCTGCTGTGGCGATGTGCGGCTGGGCTGTGAATCCCTGCGCTGTGGCGACGAGCTCTTTATCCCCCTGCTGGAGGAGGAGTTCGTGCTGGTGCTGCCGCCGGATCACCCGCTGGCGGGCAAGGGGGCGCTCACCCCGGCAGCGCTGGCGGACCAGCCCTGGGTTACCTGCCCGCGCCATGACTCCCACCTGCGGCTGATCGCCATCCTCGGAAATCAGGCGCCGCTCTACCCACGGCGGGCGGGGTCGTTGCGACTGGCAGCTACCATGGTGGCTGCTGGCGCGGGTATCGGCTGGTTGCCCCGTTCACTCTGTCCACCCGGTTGTACGGTGGCCGAGCTGGCGGCATCTTCCTTCAAGCGTCGAGTAGGGCTCTGCTACGCCCCCGATGCGTTGCGCTCGGCGGCGGTGGTCGCCTTGCTGGAGCAGCTACGCGGGATGCAGCTCCCCGCCTGATGTCGGCATAAAAAAGGGCCATCCGGTTGGGATGGCCCTGTTGAAGGCAATGATATTGCGTGGCTAGAGCGACGCCCACCAGAGCCGCAGCTGCAAGCCCCACTTCGAACTCCAGCCGGTGGTGCTGCTCACCAGCTCGCCATCCCTGATGACGAGGAAAGTCGGCGTTACGCCCACCTGCCACTGGGCGGCCAGCTCTCCCGATTCGTCGTTGTGGGTCGGGAAGGTGAGCCCCTTCTTGCCCATCCCCTTGCCTAACTGCTCGGAATTGCCGGAGCGCAGCGCCACCGTCAGTACGTTGTCCCCCTCCTGCCAGAGTTGCTGCACGGTCGGGGTGGTGAATCGGCACACCCCGCACCAGCTGGCCCAGTAGTAGACCAGCAGCGGCTTGCCGCGGCTCAGGGTGGCGAGATCCGTGCTGGTGCCGTCCTGCAGGGTGACGGGGGCGCTCATCGCCCCTTCAGGCAGGGTCGGGCTGCGCCACAGATCCAGCAGGGTCGAGATGACCAGCGCCATCAGCAGCAGCCAGAGCGCCTCCTTGCCCCAGCGTCGCCAGCGGGGTTGAGGGTGGGTGCTTGCCATCCCTTACCCCAGCTTGGCCAGTTCGGCCTTCACCAGTTGCTCCAGCTCCTCATAGGGAACGGCGCCCGGCACCAGCTGGTTGCCAATCAGGGTCGCCGGAGTGCCCTGTACCCCGAGGATGGTGCCGATGCGCAGGCTGTTGCGCAGCTCCTCGGTCGCCTTGGCGGCCGGTTTGAGCGCGGTATTGCCGGTGGCGGCCAGCGCCTTGTTGATATCCGCTTCGGTCAGCATCCCCTGCTTGCTCATCAGCTTGTCGTGCAGGGTGAGGAAGCTGGCAGGATCCTGCTGCCACAGGGTCAGGCTGTACTGGGCCGCCTTGGCGGAGGTCTGCCCCTTGAACGGCAGCAGCTTGATCACCAGCCCCAGATCGTCCGGATAGGCCTTGAGCAGCTTGGTCAGCTGGGGATCGAACTGCTTGCAGTAGGGGCAGTTGTAGTCGGTGAACAGCACCAGGGTCAGCTTGGGATTCTTGGCGCCGAGGCGCGGGCTGGTGGCGCTGTTGAACAGCACATCCTTGTTGCCCTTGATGAAGTTGCCAAGCTGCGCCTCTTGGGCCGCCGCGTTCTGCTTCTCCCAGGATTCAGCCGCCTCATCGAGGATCTTGGGGTTGGCGATCAGGGTTTCGCGGATCAGCTCCTTGATGCGCGCCTCCTGCTCCGGGGTGAAGGGGGCGGCGTGCAGGGTCGGAGCCAGCAGGGCTGCGGAAAGGGAGGCCAGCAGGGTCAGGGCGCTCAGAGTCGGTTTCATGGGTACTCCTTAAAATCGGGTAGTGCCAGCCTGAAGCAGGCCAGCCTTGTGCAACGTGGTCAGCAGCTCGTCCTTGTCGAGCAGGGGCGACAGCGTGACCCCCTGCGGCAAGTCCGGGCCGTAAATCTGGTTGAAGGGGACCGCAGCCGCCCCGCGCTGGCGCAGGAAGGCGGCGATGGTGTCGCTCGGTTTGCTCCAGTCACCGCGCAGGGCCACCACATCGGGGGCCAAGAGGGCCTGTTGCACCTCATCGCGCAGCAACACGTTGTATTTGTTGGCCTTGCAGGTCACGCACCAGTCGGCGGTGACATCGATAAAGACCCGCTTGTTCTGGGCTAGCGCATCGGTGATGGCGCGTTCAGAGAGCGGCTGCCAGACCACCTTGTCGACGCTGGCCGTACCTTGTGCGCTAAAGGCGCCACTCAGCAGCAGGGCGCTGCCAATCAGGGCGGCGAGGGAGATCGCCAGCGTGAAGCCGCGCATGCCGTAACGCCAGACGATGGCGAGGATCAGCCCCAGCACCATGGCCGTCATTAACCATCCGGTGGCATAGCTGCCGAGATGGTTGGCGAGCAGGCTGGTCAGCCAGAGGCTGGAGCCCAGCATCATCAGACCGAGCAGGATGCGCAGATGGTTCATCCAGCGCCCCGGTTTCGGCAACCAGAGGGCGAGTCGTGGCAGGGCCGCTACCAGCAGCCAAGGCAGGCTCATGCCAATGCCGAGGGCGGTGAAGATCAGCCACAGCTGACCGAGCGGCGCCGCCAGCGCAAAGGCGACCGCAGTGCCGAGGAACGGTGCTGAGCAGGGGGTGGCGAGCAGGGTGGCGAAACTCCCCTGCAGGAAGTGGCCGCCGAGGCCGTTGCCGCCGCAGGTGGCGAGGCGAGTGCTGAGAGCGCTGGGCAGACGGATCTCGAACAGCCCCAGCAGGTTGGTGCAAAACAGCAGGGTGACCAGCACCATAAAGCCGATAAAACCGGCGCTCTGGAACTGGATGCCCCAGCCGACTGTACCTTGCGTGGCGCGCAGCAGGCTGCTCATGGCCGCCAGTACCCAGAAGGAGGCGATGATCCCGGCGCTGGCAGCGAGGAACTGCCTGCGTACGGTTCCCTGTTCACGCGCCTGATGTTGCAGCACAGTTCCCAGCTTGAGCGCCAGCACCGGCAGCACGCAGGGCATCAGGTTGAGGATAAGGCCGCCGAGCAGCGCCGCCCCCAGCAACCAGAAAAGGGACTGGCTCGGCGCTGGCAATACGAGCGCTTCGCCAATCGAGCCTTTGCTTTGCCACGCCTGTTCGCCGCTGGTGAGCAGCAGGCCGAGGGATTGACCGCGCAGATCCGGCGCATCCCCCTGCCAGCCATCGCTCACCGGCACCCGGGCGATCAGGGTGTTGCCCTCGACCTCAAGCGCCGGTTTGCCAAACTCGGCCCCCTCCAGAGCGTCGATAAAGAGCGCTGGTGATTGCCAGCCCTCTGCCCGCTCGGCGCGCAGTTGCAGTTGGTTGTGCTGATAACCGAGCTCGACCCGGGTTTCGGCGGGCAACTGTTGGGGTAGGGTGCTCATCGCCTTCGCCCAGGCAAAATCGAAGTCGGGTGGGGCGGCGCTATCCACCGCGAGGGTGAAGGGAAAGTCGGTCAGGATGCAGACATTGCTGCAGGTGGAGAGGCGTAGAGTCCCCTTGAGCGCCTGCTCTGCCGGATAGGTGAGGCTGAGGGGGAAGGTCACGTCCCCCTGATAACCCTGGGTGCTGAGCCCGGCTACCTCGAAGTGGCGCGGCACCGGCCAGTGCCACTGCAGCGCAGCGATGGGCTCATGCCACAGGATCTGGGGTGCAATCCCCCCTTCGCCCGGGCTGTGCCAGTAGGTCTTCCAGCCCGACTCCAGCTCGACATCGAGCAGGATGCGGGTTTGATCTGCCGTGCTGCGGTCGGCTTGCAGCCGTACCCTGGCGTGATCATTCTGTGGGCTGGTGAGCCAGCCCGTGTCGCTGGCCAATCCCATGGATTGCCACAGCAGACCGCCCAGTAGCAGGGCCGCCTTGAAGAGATTCGACATCTTTTTGGTCTCGCAAAAATGAGTGACAGCTAACGAAAGAGCGCAGCCGAACTCATTCCCGCCAGACGCAGAGGGTGAGGTGCAGACGCCGTTCGGGCGGCGAGATGACTCTGGGAGGGGGCAGTGGCGGTGTGTAGCGCCAAAGGGGGGCCAGCAGGGCGATCAGCATGGCCACGGCAAAGAAGAGTTGTTCGACGCAGAGCAGGGTGGCGGCGCTCAGCCACTTGCCGTTGAGCTGGCAACTGGTGGGCTGCAGGCTGGCCGGTTTGGCATCTCCCTGATCTGTCGTAGCGCCTGGGACGGGCAGTGCCTGACAGCTGAGGGCGTGATCGAGCAGGGCCAGCCGGGCCAGCGGCTGGGCCGCACAATTGAGCACCAGCAGGCAGACCAGCAGCAGGAGATGTTTCGCTACCCGTTGTTGCAAAATCATGTTCGCCCCGTCCATCAAGATGGGGCCATCCTAACGACCAATGGCGGGTGGGGCAAGTCAGCGCCGTATTTATGAGCAGCGCAGTGGGTGGTGCGATAGGGCAAGGTGGTCGGTTCTGTTTGGCGAACGCTTGTTCGCTAAAAGGGGGATCAGTATACTGCGCCGAGTTAAAACTCGAGGTGTTCGATGCTCAAAATTGCCCGTGTGCTGCTGCTTGGTCTGCTGCTCATCTTCTGGTTCCTGTTCGGCCTGCTGCTCTGTCTGGTTCGTCCGCGCCATCCCAACAACGTCTATGTCTTCGCCCGCATGTATCACGCGGTCTGCCCGCTGATCGGGTTGCGGGTCAAGGTGACGGTGGCCGACGAGGTCAAATCGGTCGGCCCGGCGGTCTACGTCTGCAACCACCAGAGCAACTTCGACATCTTCACCGTGACCGGTGCGGTGCAGCCCGGTGTGGTGGCGGTCGGCAAGAAGAGCCTGCTCTGGCTGCCTTTCTTCGGCCTCATCTTCTGGCTCTCCGGCAACGTGCTGATCGATCGCTCCAACCGCTCCCGTGCCATTGGCACCATCGGTCAGGTGGTGGATCGCATCAAGAATCGCGGCACCTCCATCTGGATGTTCCCGGAGGGCACTCGCTCCCAGGGGCGCGGTCTGCTGCCATTCAAGGCGGGCGCTTTCCACACAGCGGTACAGGCTGAAGTGCCGGTAGTGCCCATCGTCTGCTCCAGCTACTTCGGTCAGATCGACCTCAACCGCTGGGATAACGGCGAGGTGCTGCTGGAGGTGATGGCTCCGGTCTGCAGCAAGGAGCACGGCGCCAGCGGCATTCGCGATCTCTCCGAGACCTGCCGTGCCCGGATGGAGGCCAAGCTGGCCGAACTGGACAGCAAGCTGGGTCACAACCGCGCTGCCTGACGGATATCGCCGATGAATCGACAAGGGAGCCACTGGCTCCCTTTTTGTTGGTGAAAATCACCACCTCGTTGGCTTTTTTCACCAATAAACCCTTCTTGAATTTCCTCTAAAAAACCTCATCTATCTGTAAAACAACGATAATTTTTCTTGGCACGGCTCTTGTAATGCAATGGGGAGAGATAGCCATCCCATCAACAAGGAGCCAGACCATGAGCGTATTCAGCCGCCTGACCGACGTGATTAATGCCAACTTGCACAGCCTGCTCGACAAGAGTGAAGAGCCGGAAAAGATGCTGCGCCTGATGATCGAAGAGATGGAACAGGTGCAGGTCGAGATGCGTACCCAGGCCGCCCGTGTGATTGCCGAACAGAAACAGCTGGAGCGTCACCAGCAGGCTTTGCTGGTGCAGATCCAGGAGTGGTCGGCCAAGGCCGAGCTCGCCATCCAGAAGGGGCGTGAGGATCTGGCCCGTGCTGCCCTCACCGAGAAGTTGGCAGAGGCCAGGAAATGCGAACAGCTGGAGCAGGACAAGGCCCGGGTGGCCGAGGTGCTGGCCCAGCTCACCGCCGACAGCGAGCGACTGGCGGCCAAGCTGACCGAGGCCCGCGAGAAGCAGAAACTGCTGACCCTGCGCGAGCAGACGGCCCACAGCCGCATTCGTGCCCGCGCCCAGGTGGACAACCAGCGCATGCATGAGCTGATGGCCCGCTTTGACGGTTTTCAGGGCCGGGTCGATCAGCTGGAAGCCCAGCTGGAGGCGGCCACGCTGGGGCAGAATCCCTCGCTGGAGGCCCAGTTCCGCGAGCTGGAGCTCAATGACGAGATCGAGCGCGAGCTGGCTCGTCTCAAAGGCCAGAAGGCGGAGGTGTAACCATGAGCCCCTGGCCCAAGGATCTGGTGCATCGCAAGCTGACCGGGGTCTGTGCCGGTATTGCCAGGCGGTTGGGGGTCTCCAGAGTCACGGTGCGGGTGGTGGCCCTGCTCGCCCTGATCCTGATGCCGCCGCTGGCACTGGCCGCCTATCTGCTGGCGGTGCTGGTGATGCCGCCCCGTTATGAATTGAAGCGTTGGCTGGATTGACCGAGTGGTGGACCAGCCGGCAGACAAGGTACTGATAAGGAGCAAGTTATGCTGGAATTTTTCATATTGCTGGTGGTGCTGCTGGTCATGGCACTGACCGGTTTTACCCTGGTAGCCATGTTGCTGGTGAGCGGCCTGTTTGTGCTGCTGGGGGCGCTTGGCGGCATGCTTGCTCTGATCATCAAGCTGGCCCCCTGGTTGCTACTGGTGCTGGCGGTCTGCTGGCTGATCAGCCACCGCAGCAAGCGTTCCAATACCTATCTGTAACTTACCTGTAGTTGTGCAATACGTTGTGTGATGCTCCCTGATTTCCCCTTTCCGGCCACTCATTGAGTGGCCTCTTTTTTGCCTGTAACCCTCAGGGCTGGGTGGCTGCGGCGAGCCACTGCGGGCTCCAGCTCTGCCAGAGTGCCGGGCTGTGGATCAGCTGCTCCTTGAAGGATTTTGGTTGCTGCTTGAGGCGGTACTCGATGCGCAGGGCCGCCCCTTTCTCGCCGACTGCTTGCTGCCACACCAGTGCCAGCGGTCCCTTGCCACGCAGAGCGCGGGAGCCCTTGCCGCTCTGGTGCTGGCGCAGGCGGCGCAGCGGATCCATGCTGATCCCGGTATAGAGCAGGCCGGTGGCGGTGCGCACCATATAGACAGACCAGCGGGCAGGCGAAGGGGATTGTGGCGCGGGGGTAGCTGTCGCAGGTTCTCTCATTCGAACTCTCTGTGCCAAACTCAGAGGCAGCCCAAGGAGGTGCGATGAGAGTCTGGTTCTGGTTGTGGTTACTGTTGTCGGTCCCTGCTCTGGGGGAGACGATCCGTCTCTATGATTACCATCAGCATCCGCCCTTCAATACCGCGGTGGATGCAGGCCTGAGCAGTGAGCTGGTCAAGTATCTCAATGAAAAGCTGGGGGGTGAACCCAGAATCGAACTCTGGCTGGTCAATCGTGCCCGGCTGGGACTGGAGATGTCGGATCCCGCCTTCGATGGTCTGGTCGCCTGGGTCAATCCCGCCTGGGTGGGGGATCCCCAGCGAGAGCGCTATCTCTGGACTTTCCCGGTGATGCGCGACACCAACGAGTTGATCTCGAGCATCGACAACCCGATTACCTATCGCGGGCCTGACTCCCTCAAGGGGTTGGTATTTGGCGGGGTAGAGGGGTATCGCTATCAGGGCATCGACGATGCGGCAGGCCGGGGTGAGCTGGAGCGCCACGATGCCAAGAAGGTGAAGACCAATCTCGATCTGCTGCTGCGCGGCCGCATCGATGTGACCCTGGTGAGCGGGTCGGCGCTGGGATTCTTCATCGGGTCATCCCACTATCAGGGCAAGCTGTTTATCTCGCCCTTTCCCCAATCCAGCTATACCCGCCATATTCTGGTCCCCAAATCCCGTGCCGAGCTCCATGCTCGCCTCAACCGCATTGCCGAGCAGATGGACAAGGACCCCCGCTGGCACAAGGTGCTGGAGTCCTATCGCGTCACCCCCTGAGGGCGGCGTTTGAGCCGGTGCAGCGGCAGCAGGCTCACCAGCAGACCCGCCCAGATAAAGGCGAAACCGACCGTCTTGATGGGATCCGGGGCCTCATGAAACCAGTAGATGGCGAGCAGGAAGGCGAGGCTGGGTTCGATATATTGCAACAGCCCGACCGTACTCATTCGCGTGTTGCTGACGCCATAGCTGAACAGCCCCACTGGCAACAGGGTGGCAATGGCGCTCCCAATCAGTAGTAGCTTGTCGCTTACCTCGCCAGCAACGAATAGCCCCTCTCCATGCCATGTATGCCAGCCGATGAGCAAGATTGCGATGGGAAGTTGCACCATGGCTTCCAGATAGAGGCTGGTGCCGGTGTCATAGTGGATCATCTTCTTGATCAGGCCGTAACAGGCAAAGACTCCCCCCATGATGAGGGAGTACCAGGGGAGCTGGCCATAGCAAAAGAGCATGTAGGCCAGTCCCGCCAGTGCCAGTGCGACCGCCAGGTGCTTTTGTGGGGTAAGGCGCTCTTTCAGGAAGATGACCGCGAATACGATATTAAACAGCGGTGTCATGAAGTAGGCAAGGCTGGTGGTCAGCACCTGTCCGGTGGTCAGGCACCAGGTAAACATGCTCCAACTGATGGTCATGACGGGGCCCGCCAGCAGAATGAGGCCGAGCTGGCGTGGTTCGCTGCGCAGTTTTGCCCAGGGCACTTTGTGACCCAGCAGTAGAAACAGCCCCCCTAGCAGCACCACAGACCAGAGGATTCGGTGCGAGATCAACTCCCACATCTGCACGCCTGGCATGAACTGAAAATAGAGTGGCAATAGACCCCAAACGATGAATGCCAAGGCAGTCGTACCTGTACCCAGCCAGTTTTTCATTATTATCCGTTTATTAAATTAAACACCCATGGCGATAGTAGGGCGCACGCCCTTTTTCCACAAGAGGGAAAACAGGGAAATGCTGGTACTATCAACATCATGCAGCGAATCGATAAGTTGTTTGAGCAAATCAGGGCTTGCCGTCTGTGCGAGGCTCATCTGCCGCTGGGGCCTCGTCCGGTGATCCGCGGGAGCGAGAGTGCCCGCCTGCTGATCATCGGTCAGGCGCCCGGCACCCGGGTGCATGCCAGCGGTATCCCGTGGGATGACCCCTCCGGTGACCGGCTGCGGCAGTGGCTCGGGGTCGATAAGGCCACCTTCTACGACGAATCCCGCATCGCCATCATGCCGATGGGGCTCTGCTATCCCGGCAAGGGCAAGTCGGGGGATCTGCCGCCACGACCCGAATGTGCCCCCACCTGGCACGACAAGGTGTTGATGCTGCTACCGAACATCGAACTGACCCTGCTGATCGGCCAATATTCGCAAGCCTACTACCTGCGGGGGGCGGCCAAGGGATCGCTGACCGAGACGGTGCGTTGCTGGGCCGACTATGGCCCCGGCTGGTTGCCGCTCCCGCATCCCTCCCCGCGCAATACCCTCTGGCTCAGGAAGAACCCCTGGTTCGAGCAGGAGATCGTCCCCCATCTGCAGCAAAGGGTCGCCCCTTTGCTGGAACGACCCTGAGCGCTTAAACCGCCGGTTCGGCCAGCGGTTTGGGTTTGCTGCGCGCCATGGCGACCAGCGGCAAGATGATGCAGAGGCACCCCAGCAGCAGCGGCAAGCCCGGCTGCTCGTCAAACAGCCACACCCCGATGGCCACCGCCATCAACAGGCCGGTGTACTCCGCCGAGGCGATCTTGCTAGCCTCCGCCTTGCGATAGGCCACCACGCACAAGCCCGCGTAGACCATGATCAGCGCCGAGGAGCCGAAGGCGGGCCACCACATCTGCCACTGCCAGTCGCCCCCTTCCCACAATGCCAGCGCCAGAATGAAGGGCATGCTCAGCACGTTGGTGAAAAACAGGGTCTGGGCGATGGGCTGTTTGAGCGGGATCCGCTTGATCAGCAGATTGTTGAGTGCCATCGACAGCGCCACCCCGAGTGCCGCCAGCGCGGCCCAGTTCACCTCGGTCGGTCGCAGCACGATCAGTACCCCGATAAAGCCGATCAGCGCGGTCAGTACCTTCTGGCGCGAGATCGCTTCCCCCGCCATCCACACCGCCAGCGGCACCATCATCAGCGGGGCGGCATAGAAGAGGGCATTGGCGGTGGCGAGCGGCAAGCGGGTGAGGGCGACCACCATCAGGCAGACGCCAACCGCCCAGATATGAGCCCGCAGCAGGTGCCACTTGATAGCCACCGGCGGGTTGCGGCGCCATGACCAGAGCAGCCAGGGCATCAGCAGAATGGCGGCGGAGAGCTGGCGAAAAAAGACAAACTGGAAGATGGGCTGGCTCGGCTCCAGTACCTTGACCAGTGCATCGGAAAAGACCGCCACCATGTTGCCCAGCACCAGATAAAGGATGCCGATCCCTACTGCATTCATACCACCTCCCACTTCAGATGAGGGGAGGGTAGCGCGGGGGTTGTTATCCAGTAAAATGATAAAAAATGACCATACATGAGATATTTAGATAATGAAGCTGCCTCCTCTTCGTGCCGTGCAATATTTTGAAGTGGTTGCCCGGTTGCTCAGCTTCTCCCGCGCCGCCCTTGAATTGAACGTCAGCCAGAGTGCGGTCAGCCACCAGATCCGCCTGCTGGAGGATTTTCTGGGTGAGCGCTTGCTGCTGCGTCAGGGGCGGCTACTCTCGCTGACGCCGCAGGGGGAGAGCTACTTTGAGGGGATTGCCGCCGGGCTCAGCCAGATTGCCCAGAGCAGCGAGCAACTGCGTGGTGGCGGCGAGATGCGGCTGCGCCTTGCGGTCTACAGCTCGTTTGCGGTGAAGTGGCTGATCCCGCGGTTAGCCGGATTGCGCCAGCTCTACCCCGAGCTGGATCTGAGTCTGGAGATGGTGGCGGAAGATCCCGAGCTCTCCGATCGGGTGGCCGACTGCTTTATCACTGTGTCCCCCCACGGGCGCGGCTACTGTCACGATCTCATCTATCAGGAGCGGCTCTTTCCGGTCTGCAGTCGCCGCCTGTTGCAACAGGTCAGCGGGGAGTGGCCTGAGGCCATCTGGCAGTTGCCGCTGCTGTCGGTGCAGTCCATCTACAAGGCGCGGGGGGAGGATTGGCAGCGCTGGGCCAAGGCGGGCGGGCTGGTTATTCCGGAGGAGGCGCGGATGCACCACTTCAGCCATGTGTTGCTGGCGATGGAGGCGGCGGCCTGGGATCAGGGGGTGGCGTTCGTAAACGACTACATGTTGCGGCCCGATGATCCCCAGCTGGTTGCCTTGCCGGTACACCAGCTGGAGACGGGAGATGCGTTCTACTTCACCTGCAAGCGCTCGCGGGCCCATGAGCCCGCCATCAGCCGGTTGCGCCAGTGGCTGATGATGGAGACACGCCAGAGCATGCCGCTCTAGCCTGCGTCGTTACACTCTCTTGAACTGGCTCAGCACAAACAGGCGGGTGGCGCAGACCACCACAGAGGGGCTGGTCAGGGGAGTGTCCTGATAGCGTCGGAGAAACCACCGCTATCAGGATATTTGAGGATCAAGCGCGCTTGAATTGGCTCAGTACAAACAGAGTGGTGGCACAGACCACCACTGAGGGGCCAGCCGGGGTGTCCTGATACCAGGAGAGCGTCAGCCCGCCGAGTACGGCGAGGCAGCCAATCAGCGCGGCAAAACCGGCCATCTGCTCCGGCGTCTGGCTGAAGCGGCGGGCGGTGGCGGCGGGGATGATCAGCAGGGAGGTGATGATCAGCGCGCCGACAAACTTCATCGCCACGGCAATCACCAGCCCGATCAGCAGCATCAGTACGCAGCGCAGCACATCGACCCGGATCCCTTCTACCCGCGCCAGCTCTTCCGAGATGGTCATGGAGAGCAGGGGATCCCACAGTCGCCACAGGGTGAGCAGCACCAGCGCGCCACCGCCGTAGATCCAGATCAGATCCATCGGTTGTACCGAGAGCAGGTCGCCGAACAGGTAGGCCATCAGATCCACCCGCACGTTATCCATAAAACTCAAGGTAACCAGACCGAGGGACAGGGCGCTGTGGGCCAGAATGCCGAGCAGGGTATCGGTTGCCACCTGCTGGTTGCGGCTCATGATCACCAGCAGCATAGCCATGGCAAGGCAGCAGACCACTACCGCCAAGGTGAGATCGACCTGTAGCAGGATGCCCAGCGCGATGCCGAACAAGCAGGCATGGGAGAGGGTATCGCCAAAATAGGCCATCTTGCGCCATACCACGAAGCTGCCGAGGGGGCCGGCCAGCAGGGCGATGCCGAGACCGGCCGCGAGGGCGTATAACAGAAAGCTGTCCACTTGATGATCCTGTCGGGTACGTTATTGATTGCGGGAGGGCAGGCGGATGACGGGGGCCTGCGGTTCATGATGATGGTGTTCGCCGTCGCAGTGGTGATGATGGGTATAGACCGCCAGCACCTCCTGCTCCGGTCGCCCGAACAGGCGGGCAAATTCGGGGTGGCGCGCCACACTTTCCGGCTCGCCATGACAGCAGACGTGGCGATTGAGGCAGATCACCTCGTGGGTGCTGGCCATCACCAGATGCAAATCGTGGGAGACCATCAGCACGGCGCAATTGAATTCGGCGGCCAGTTTGCCGATCAGGGCATAGAGCTCGATCTGGCCGTTGATATCCACCCCCTGCACCGGTTCATCCAACACCAGCAGCTCGGGTTTCACCAGCAGGGCGCGAGCCAGCAGCACACGCTGCATCTCACCGCCGGAGAGTTTTTGCATCCGGTTCTCCAGCAATCCCTCTGCGCCCACCCGGGCCAGCGCCTCCTCGATGGAGAGGCGGCTGTTTTTGCCCAGTTGCAGGAAGCGGCGTACCGTCAACGGCAGGGTGGGATCCAGATAGAGGCGCTGAGGCACATAGCCGACCCGCAGATCGCGGCTGCGGGTGATCTTGCCAGAATCCGGGGTGAGTAGACCCAGCACCAGCTTGCTCAGGGTGCTCTTGCCCGCCCCGTTGGGGCCGACCAGGGTGGTAATTTTGCCTTTATTGAGGGTAAAGGAGACCTTGTCGAGCACAGAACGTCCATCAAACGAGAGAGAGACCTCTTTCAGCTCCACCAATTGGCTCATGACAACTCCGGGGTTTACAGCCAGTGAGAGTTATAATATAACAAAAAGCGACTGTTATATTATCACATACTCACCCCCTGACGAGATTCATCAATGAGAATAATTGCGTTTTTCACTGCCTTGCTGGCGGTGAGTTTGCCTGTCCGAGCTCTTGAGGTGCTGACCACCATCAAGCCACTCGGTTTCATCGCAGCTGCGATCACTGACGGGGTGAGCGAGCCCAAGGTATTGCTGCCGACCGGCGCTTCTCCTCACGATTTCTCCCTGCGTCCCTCCGATATTCGCAGCATCAACAGTGCCAATCTGGTTGTGTGGGTTGGCCCTGAGCTGGAAGGCTTTATGGCCAAGCCGCTGGCCAATCATCCACATAAACTGACCCTGACTCAGGTTGAGGGGATGCCGCTGTTCAACTACGCGACTCAGGATAGCCATGACTCCCATGATCATGATGATCACGATCATGGCCATGTCGCCCACGAGCACGGTGACCATGATCATGATGATCACGATCATGGCCATGTCGCCCACGAGCACGGTGACCATGATCATGATGAAGGGCATGAGGGACATCATCACGAAGGGGTCGATCCCCATATCTGGCTTGGCCCGACGCAGGCCAAGGTGATTGCCAAGGCGATCGCGAGCGAATTGGGCAAGCTGGATCCGGCCAATCAGGCCCGCTATGACGCCAACCTGGCGGCTTTTGATGCCAAGGTGGATGCCAAGGACAAGGTGATTGCCGACCAGATGAAGGCGGTGAACCAGAAGGGATACTTTGTATTCCACGAGGCGTATGGATACTGGGAGCGCCACTACGGCATGAGTTCAAAAGGTCACTTCACCGTGAGTCCGGAGCGTCGCCCAGGCGCCAAGACGCTGGTGGATATTCGCAAGGCTTTGGAAGAGAAGCAGGCGAGCTGCATCTATGCCGAGCCGCAATTCTCCCCCGCAGTGATTGAGTCGGTTGCCCGTAATACCGGTGCCAAGGTGCTGCTGCTGGACGAGGTGGGTGAGCAGGTACCGCTCGGTCCGGATGGTTATCCCCAGTTTATGGATCAGCTGGCAGCCGCTTTTGCGCAGTGTCGCTGATGTCTGGCTGAGGCTGATATCGAGACAGACTATACTGACCTCCAGCATCTGACATGGAGTGTCAGCTATGAAATGGTTGTTGATCCCTGCCTGCACGATGGCGCTATGTTGTGCCAGCGTGCAGGCCTCTCGCCTCTCTGAATATATTGCCAGCCCGGATCTGCGGGCCAAACTGCAGGAAGTGTATGGCGGCCGCGCCATTCAGCGAGCCGAGGCCTTCTCTCGCCTGTTGACCCCCAGAGCCGGCACTACCGACCAGCAGAAGGTCGAGCTGGTGAACAACTACTTCAACAATCTGACCTACAGCGAGGATCCCAAGCTGTGGGGGGATGAGGACTACTGGGCCAATCCGCTGGAATTCATCGGTGCCCGGGGTGGGGATTGCGAGGATTACAGCATCTCCAAGTACTACACCCTGATGGAGCTGGGGGTGGATGAGAAGAAGCTGCGGCTGGCCTACGTCAAGGCTGTGCGTTACAACCAGTTCCACATGGTGACGCTCTACTTCCCGACTCCCAAGGCTGATCCGCTGGTGCTCGACAATATCAACAGCCGGATCCTGCCCGGCAGCAAGCGTACCGATCTCATTCCCGTTTACAGTTTTGATGCCAAGAGCATCTGGATCATGAAGTCACGCCGGGAAGGGACCCTGGCGGGGAGTGCTGATCGTTTGGCGCAGTGGACATCGATGAAGACCCGTTTCTCCAGCGAGCAACTGCGCTCTCCCCGTCGTCAGCTATAGCTTGCCCGCCGCTTTCAACTCCTCGAAATATTTCGCCGCGCCCGGATGCTGTTCAATGCTCAGCACCGGGCCGGTTTTATTGCGTGCCCGGTGAAACATGTTGGCGTAACCGTAGGTTTGTTCATTGAACTTGGTCTGCTGGGTCAGCATAGCTTTGGTCAGGCGATAGACTGCTTCATCCGGGGTTGCTGCATTGGTGACCAGGGTGGCGGCGATGGCAAAGGTCGGAGTGGCTTTCAGATTGCCAGGGTAGATTCGGGCGGGAACCTGACTGCGCTGGTAGTATTTGACCCCTTTGAGCAACTCATCTCGAACAGCCCCTTCGATGGGGAGAAAGCTAATGGCACATCGTTTGGCAGTGTCGAGCACGATCCGGTTCGGGTGCCCCATCACCAGTGCAAATGCGTCGATCTGCTTGCTGCAGAGCGCATCCGGCAGGTTGGCCATGCTCTTCAGGTCGAGGTCTGGCTCTTTCGCTCCCAGTATCTTGAACAGTGCCAGCGCGGTTTGGCGAGTGCCAGACCCCTTCAACCCCATGTCGATGGGGGCGAGTTTGAGCTGTTCCAGTGAGGTGATATCGCCGTCGGCACGGATCACGATGGTGAAGGGTTCTGCATGGGAGGCAAACAACGCGCGTAGTTCGGGCTGCTGTTGTCCGGTAAAGGGGCCTGTCCCCTGGTGGGCTTGATATAGCCAGTCTGACTGCACCATGGCATAGGAGACCTCGCCGTTTTTCAGCAGTTGCAGATTTTCTATTGAGCCCGATGTCGCTTGTAACTTGCATGCAAGTTGTGGGTCGACATCATGAGCTAGGTGACAGAACTCTTTGGTTATCTGGTGATAGATCCCCTTTTCACCTCCGGTGCCAATGGTGATGGACTCGGCCATCAGGGCGGGTTGCCAAAACAGAGCCAACAGCAAAGCGCACTTTGTCATAACGAAATCTCCTTGGCATAACCATCAATGCCCCAGGTCCGCAGTTTGTCGATATCGCTGCACTCTCCTGACTCCGCCAGCAGGGTATAACCTGCGGCATGCATGGTCTGGGAGAGCAGATTCCAGTAGAGCGGCGCATCAGTCAGTTGGCAGCTGATAAAGATGGGATTGAGCGGGTCGAGCTGATTGAAAGTGTCTGTATTCAGAGGAATGGCGCTGAAGGCGAGCTCACACCCCTGTTCCTGTAGCGCAACCAATGTGGACTGGCCGTGGGAGGGGAACGTGGCCACATCCCAGCGCCAATCCAGCATTTTACCTCGGCCCTGGCTCAGCAGGGGGGCGATCTCTGACCATTGCGGGTGATTGAGCAGGGATAGTGGCAGCAAGATCCCCTCTATGTGGGAGTGCTGCCACTGTTGCAGAGCGCTCTGGATGGTCGCGAGATCACTGTCGGCACCGAGGGGCTGGTTGGGCAAAAAGCGCTGATAGAGGGCTATATCCCCTTGGGTTGAGACAAATTTTTGTAGTTGTCCCCCTTCCGGCAACGGACTTAGCCCTTGCAGCGGCTGCGGAGTAGTCAGTGACAGCTGTTTTCCCAGCTGGGTGATCTTGAGTCGTTGTTGCAACAGATCCCGCTTGCGTTCAGAGACCAGTTGGTTGATGGAGAGAGCCACCTCTTTGAGGTCCTGCAGCCAGGGGGTGGGCAGAGTGCTGTTGAACTGGTGTTTGCGGATCCGGATCAACTGCAGGTTGATCTGCTCCAGTGGTTGCAGCAGGCGTTTGCAGATCCAGGAGATGATCAGGGTGAACACGACGAGCCCTGTCAGCAGGGCCAGCCCGGTGCGGCTGATGGCATTCCATAGATGCTGGTAGGCGTAACCACTATGTCCTTCCAGCGTCAGAGTGCCCAACATACGCCAGCCATCGGTCAACTCTTGTTCAACCTTGACCGGAGGTATGCCGATAACCGAGGGAAGCCAGCCTGGAACATTTTGCTGGGCAGAGTGGAACACTTTCTGGAACAGCAACTGGCCATCGGGATCAATCAGGGTGACCGAGCTGACGAAGCCGCCATCAAACATGGCATTGACGATGGTCTCTGCCAGCACCTTGTCGTCATTTAACAAGGTCCCTTGCAAGACCAGGCCAAGGGCAGTGATGGCGGTTTCCAGATTGGCTGACATCTGATCGAGAATGGACTGACGGACAGTTGAGACCTCCAGAGCGAAGAGCAGAACCGCACCAATCAGAAACAGAACAAGAATTATCCTGCGTAACAGTTTTGATAACGTCATATCCACTCCATGGAAAAATTATCGCAACATTTGCATTTTTAATGCGGCATTGAGTCCGACTAGGTTCTTAAAAATAGGAAAAAATGGTTAAAAAAGACGATCATTTCTGCCCATCTGGACAGGTTATGCATAAAATGTGAGGTTCATGCAGATTGCAATGAACTATTTGTAACTTTGTTTGTCCAAAAAACAGTCTTATACGCTTTTGTCACAACTGACATCGCAACTTACATTCTTTAGAGCTAAATACAGGATAGCGGATGAAACGTCTCCGTCCCTTGGTAGTACAGGCTACCAATTGGGAACCACCGGTTCCCCGCAAACACTTCTACGCCATGCTGATGCTGACGGCCATGACCCTGTCAGCAGTGGCATTATTGCCAGCTCCGGGTGACATCCTGGAGCGGCCGCTGCGTCTTGAGTTGCCCATCGATACCGCCGGTACCGCAACCAACGAAAACAACACCGATTTTAACGAAATCCCCGACCATGAACTGGTCGACCAAAGTGCCACCGAGGATGACATTCCGGTTGATAGCACCCCGCAGTGGCAGGATTATCGGGTTCGCAATGGCGAAAACCTGACCGCTATTTTCAACAATCTGGGGCTATCAACTACCACCCTCTACAAGGTGCTGGATGCGGACAACAAGAACTATCTGGCGAGTCTCAAGCCGGGACAGAACATCGAGCTGTTGATCGATCAGGACAACATCCTGCAACAGCTAAAGATCCGCTTGAACATCAAACAGACCTTGGTGATGGCACGCAGTGATGATGCCTATACCTCCTCGATGATTAACGAGAAGGTGGAGTGGCAGCCACAGCGTTACAACGGGGTGATCAATGGCAGTTTCTATGTCAGCGCCCGCAATGCTGGCATTCCGGCCACTCACATCCAGAAAATTGCCAACCTGTTCCAGTGGCGGATGAATTTTGCCCAGGACCTGCAGAAGGGTGACAAGTTCGAGGTACTGGTGCGTCAGGAGACGGTCGAGGGCAAGAGCACCGGCAACAGTCAGCTGCTGGGGGTTGAAGTGACCAGTCAGGGCAAAACTGTCTCGGCCTGGCTCTCTGAGGACGGCAACTACTATGACGGTCAGGGTAACAGTCTGGAGCGTGGTTTCCGTCGTTATCCGACCCACAGTCGCTACCGGATCAGCTCCAATTTCAACCCCGCGCGCAAGCATCCGGTGACCGGCGCCATTCGCCCCCACGAGGGGACCGACTTTGCTCTGCCTATCGGCACGCCGGTGTTGGCGACCGGTGATGGTGTCGTCCAGAAGGCGACCAGCCACCCGTTGGCAGGCACCTATGTGGTTATCAAACATGGCCGCACCCTGGCGACCCGCTATCTGCACCTGAGCAAGCTGCTGGTCAAGCCGGGCCAGCGGGTCAAGATGGGCGACAAGATTGGCCTCTCCGGCAACACCGGTCGCTCGACCGGTGCCCACCTGCACTACGAGCTGCGGATCAACAACCGCCCGGTCAATGCCATGACCGCCAAGTTGCCGATGGCTGAACCGCTGAGCGGCAAGGAGCGTCGTCAGTTCCTGGCCAAGGTGAAGAGCTACCGCAAGGAGCTGGCCGCAGGTTGATACCTGTCGTCACTGCCTGAAATGAAAAGGCCCCGCCAGATTGGCGGGGCCTTTTTGCATGCGCAATGTGCGCAATGAGAGTCAGTAGCCCTTGTCGAAGTCGATTTTGCCATCCAGTGGCTGACCATCGATAAAGCGGATGTAGTTGCGCACAAAGATCTGGGCCACATCCTCTGGAAAGCTGTAGGCGCTGTTGTGGGGGGTGACGATGAGGTTGGGTTGTCCCCACAGCGGACTGTCAGCGGGCAGCGGCTCCTGCTCGAACACATCCAGCACCGCCATCGCCAGCTTGCCGGTACGCAGCGCAGTGAGCAGATCGCCTGAGTGAACGGCGCTGCCGCGGCCAACGTTGAACAGGATGGCGCCCGGTTTGCAATATTCGAAGCGCGCGGCATTGAACAGATGACGGGTATCGCGGGTGGCTGGCAGCACGCTGACGATGACATCGGCTTGCGCCAGCATCTTGTTGAGCGCTGGCAGCTGATAAACCTGATCAAACCCGGCCCGCTCCCGACCGCTGCGGCTGATGCCCAGCACCTTCATGCCAAAATGTTTGCCGGTGTGGGCGATATGCTGGCCAATGCTGCCGGTCCCCAGGATCAGCATGGTGCGCCCCTTGAGGCCCTGATAGGGGTGACTCTGCCACAGCCGCTGTTTCTGCTGCTCCCGATAAAGGGGAATTTGACGCATCAGGCTGAGCAGATGACCAAAGACGTACTCGCTCATCAGCGGGCCGAAGATGCCGCGCACATTGGTGAGCTGATAGTCGCGGCGACTGTCAGGGTCGAGCAGCACATCGACTCCCGCATAGGTGGACTGGAACCAGCTCAGCTTGTTGGCTTTGGGCAGCAGCGGTTTGGCGCGGGCCGGTTCGGCCATCAGAATATGGGCTTCGCCAATCAGTTTTTCGGCATCGCCCGGATTATCGGCCCGCAGAATGCGCAGATGGGGGAGGTTGGCGGCCTTGAGCAGCCGTTCGTAGTGAGCATTATCCTGGCTGAGCAAAAGAAGGGTACGTTGGCTCATACTCTTGTTCCTTATCAGAATTTGCGGCGCAACAAGATGCCGCTCTCGACCCATCTTACCTGACTTCATATCGCAACATAGCCGACCAGGGCGCTTTTTCGTTTTCGCCACGCCCCTCGTGGGCTACAATCTGCCCCACATTTTGCAAAGGATCCGACTCCAGTGTTTGGTGACAAGTTTTATAAGCGACTGGCCGAGCTACAGCCTTGGCAACAGACCGTCTACACCCTGGCGCTGGCAGAGCGCATGTACCCCAACTATGCCCTGTTCAGCCAGGCCTCCGGCTTTGGCAATGCTGGCGCTTTCCGGCATGCGCTGGATCAGATGTGGGTCTACCTCACCGTCAAGGGATCCCGGGTCAATCTGGGTGCCATTCTCGAAGAGTTCGAGTCTCACATTCCGGATCCCCGCAAGTTTGAATCCTACGGCGCCTATCCCGCGCTGGATGCCTGCGTTGCGCTGGGCTGCGCCTACAACTCGGTGATCTGCCGGGTTGGCGAAGAAGCCAACGATGCCAGCCATGCGTCAGTCGGTACCGTGGCCGGTTTTATCGAACTGCTGGAAGAGCGGGATCTGACCGAAGAGGAGCTCTACGAGCACGAGTACATGGAAGCCGAGCTGGAGTTCCAGGTCGAACTGCTCAAGCGGGTTGCCCATGAACGCGACAGCGATCGTATCCTGGCTATCAGAGCATTCGCCTCCCAGGATGGCGTCTCCAATATCGGGATCAGCCTGGAAGAGTAATCCTCTCTGGCTCCTGATAGACAAAAGCTCCCATTCGGGAGCTTTTTTTATGCCTGAAATTGTTCAGCAGCTTATGCCTGCTCTTCGGTGAGGGGTCTGACGCTCAGCACCGGGGCGGCGTCGATTTCGTCGGCATTCATCATGGAGGAGATGCGCTGCAGGGAGGAGAGCAGCAGGGTCTGTTCCCACGCTTCCAGCGCCTGAAAACGCTGAATGAAGCGCTCTTGCAGCGGGGTGGGGGCCTGGGCCAGCAGGGCGCGGCCTGCGTCGGTGAGTGTCGCGTGAACCTTGCGTTTGTCGGTATTGCTGCGAATGCGCTGTACCAGCTGGCGGCTCTCCAATCGGTCCATGATGGTGGTGGCGGTGGCCTGGCTCATGTTGGTGTGATCGGCCAGTTGGCGCATGGAGATCTGTCCCAGCTCGTCGATCCCTTTGAGCAACAAGAGTTGCGGGGAGGTGAGCCCGGCCTCTTTGATCAAGCGCCTGGAGTGCATGTCGATGGCACGAATAATCTGGCGCAGAGCGACCAGCACTTCATCATGTTTTTCCATGGGGTGTGCGTCATTGGAGTGCTATGGAGAGGCGCAAAATTTTCCGCCTAATTCCTCAC
Source organism: Aeromonas finlandensis (assembly GCF_000764645.1). Lineage (GTDB taxonomy): Bacteria > Pseudomonadota > Gammaproteobacteria > Enterobacterales > Aeromonadaceae > Aeromonas > Aeromonas finlandensis. Next base: position 74,362 of record NZ_JRGK01000031.1, on the reverse strand, counting down.
AAGGTCAATATGGTTTTTGTTGTAATCATTTCTGCTCTAATTAATTTTGTGTTAGGTTGTCGGGCATTTCACGGAGTTCACCCTGACATTTGAGGAGCGAAATGATGAACGACGAGCTGGATATCAAGTCTCTGGTGGCCGAGTTACGTATGGTCAGAGTGCGCTATGAACTGCCGGATACCTCGGCTTTCGTGCGCTATCAGCCCGCCTACGAAGAGGACCCCAACACCCTCAAGGTGCACCACTATGATGGTGAGCTGCCCCTCTCTTGCAGTGAGACAGGTACTTTCAACCTAAAGGAGTTGGTGAATGAATTGCGCTACGCCTATGTGCTGGTGCACCTCTTTCCTGACGAAAGTGCCATGAACTTCTATCTGACCGGCCTCGATACCGGCCTGGCCCAGCTGGAGTTCATCGGCGGCTCTTACGATTTCAACCGGCTCTGGATCACCAGCGGTGTATCCAATGTGGGAGTGCCGATGGCCATCTTCCTTGGCAAGCGCCATGCAGTGAACGGCCAGCCCTCGGTTTCGCTGGTGGATCACCGCGAACAGGCGGCCGGAAAACTGGTCTATCGCGCCATCGGCGGTGCCGGTGATCACGTAGGCGAAGAGTTTTTCAACAACGACTAAGGAGGCTGGATGCGAGCAAGCAAAGGGCTATTGAAAGGCCTCAACCCCACCATGGCCATGACGGCCCTCACCGTGATCACCCTGTTTTTGCTGTTTGGCGTATTTGTTCCCGATACCGCGGCCGCCTGGTTTGTCGGTGCCAAGGATCAGATCATTGCCGGGTTCAAGTGGTACTACATTCTGGTGGTCGCCCTGTTCCTGTTCTTCGCTGTCTACCTGATGTTCAGCCGCTTTGGCAGCATCCGGCTGGGTGACGACGACCAGGTACCGGAGTTCGGCTACTTCGCCTGGTTTTCCATGCTCTTTAGCGCGGGCATGGGTATTGGTCTGGTGTTCTGGAGCATCGCCGAGCCGATGAACCATCTGCAGGGCAATCCGTTCATTACCAAAGGGATGACCCCGGAAGCGGCCCAGATCGCCATGCGTCTCACCTTCTTCCATTGGGGTCTGCACCCCTGGGCCATCTATGTCATCGTTGGCCTGTCGCTGGCCTTCTTCAGTTATCGCCGCAAGTTGCCGCTGGCTATTCGCTCTGTGCTTTACCCCATCCTCGGCGAGCGGATCTACGGCTTTTGGGGCCATGCGGCCGATGTGCTGGCGGTGTTTGGCACTGTGTTCGGGGTGGCGACCTCCCTCGGTCTGGGTGTCTCCCAGATGAATACTGGTCTCAGCCAGATGTTTGGCATGGACGTATCGCAGTCCAACCAGCTCTGGCTGATTGGTGGCATCAGCCTGATCGCCACCCTGTCGGCGGTCTCCGGGGTCGGGCGCGGGGTGAAGATCCTCTCCGAGCTCAATATCTGGCTGAGCGTCTTCGTGCTCGCGCTCTTTCTGGTGCTGGGGCCGACCACCTATATCCTCAACGCCTATGTGCAGAACATCGGTGATTACCTGCAGAACATCGTCAAACTGAGCTTCTGGACCAACACCGAGGCCAATGGCACTTCGGCCTGGCAGTCGAGTTGGACGGCGTTTTACTGGGGCTGGTGGATTGCCTGGGCGCCGTTTGTCGGCATGTTTATCGCCCGCATCTCCAAGGGGCGAACCATCCGCGAGTTCGTGCTTGGTGTGCTACTGGTGCCTTCACTGCTTGGCATGTTCTGGCTCACCGTGTTTGGCGGCACGGCGATGAATCTGGAGCTGTTTGGTGGCGGCGGCGTGGTGGCTGCGGTCAATCAGGATGTGACGCTGGCGCTCTACAAGACGGTGGATCTGCTGCACTGGGAGACCTTCGGCTGGATCGCCAAAGGGGTGCTGACTCTGCTCATTTGTACCTACTTCATCACCTCCAGTGACTCGGGCACGCTGGTCATCACGACCCTGCTCTCCATCGGTGACCAGGAGCCGCCGGTGTTGCACCGCGCCATCTGGGGTCTGGGACAGGGGCTGGTTGCCGCTATCTTGCTAGTCTCAGGTGGCCTGGCGGCCTTGCAGGCAGCCAGCATCATAGCGGCGCTGCCCTTCTCGGTGATCATGCTGGCGATGTGCTATTCGCTGATGCTGGGGCTCAAGCAGGAGAGCCAGCGCCAGTTCGAGTATCGCCAGAACCTCAAGCGCCACGATGGCTCATCTCATATGAGCCTGATGGAGCGAATTGGTCCGGCATAACGGCATCAGCAGGGGGCTAGCACCCCTTCCTAGGTAAACCAGGATGCAAAACGGCCGCCCTGGCGATGCTCTCCCTGCGGAGCTCATCATCAGGGCGGCCGTCTGTTATGGGGCCAAACTTATTCTTCGATAAAGGTCCACTCATCCTTGACCCGGCTGATGGCATCAGTCCGTTTCCTGGCCAGCTGCTCCTTGATCTCTTCTCCCTTGTAACCGGCGGCCACTATCTCTTTTACCGGCACCGCCTGGGCAGCAGCCAGCGCTTCAGCCACATAGTCCGGCTCGGCGTAGACCCGCTCCTCGAAACCGGTACGGCCGTGGAAATCGGCGCGGCAGGCATCCAGCAGCTGGGCAAAGCGCTCAGGGCGGCGCCAGGCATCTGCCTTGTCGAACACCTTGAGCAGGGTGGCGGGCTTGAGCTCAAAGGCGATGTGGATGTGGGTGTGCAGATCGCTCACCAGCAGCGCCAGATCCCGGCACTCGTTGGGTACCCGGAACCGCTCGCACAGGGCGCGAATGAGTGGCAGCCCCTTCTGGCCGTGACCATGATGGCTTGGCCAGAACTCCTTGGGGGTGATCCCCTTGCCAAGATCGTGGCAGAGGGCGGCAAAGCGGACGGTCAGTTCTGGGGAGATCCGGCACGCCTGCTCCAGCACCATCAGGGTGTGGATGCCGGTGTCGATCTCCGGGTGCCACTTGGCCGGGGCGGGGACGCCGAACAGGGCATCGATTTCGGGGAAGAGCGCCTTGAGGGCGCCACACTGGCGCAACACCTCGAAGAAGATCTGCGGGGTCGGCCCCAGCAGCACTTTTTCCAGCTCCTTCCAGACCCGCTCCGGAGTAAGGTGGGCCAGCTCGCCGGCTGCCGTCATCTCGCTCATCAGGGCGAGGGTTTGTGGCGCGATGGCAAAGCCTTGGGTGTGGAAGCGGGCGGCGAAGCGGGCGACCCGCAGGATGCGCAACGGGTCTTCGGCAAAGGCGGGGGAGACGTGGCGCAGCAGCCGTTTTTGCAAATCCTCAATGCCGCCGTAGGGATCATGGAGCTGGCCCTGATCATCCTCGGCGATGGCGTTGATGGTGAGATCCCGGCGCAGCAGATCCTGTTCCAGCGTCACATCGGGGGCGGCATGGCAGACAAAGCCGGTGTAGCCCTGACCCTGTTTGCGTTCGGTGCGGGCGAGGGCATACTCCTGCTGGGTTTTGGGGTGGAGGAAGACCGGGAAGTCGCGACCGACCTGGGTAAAACCCAGCGCCAGCATCTGCTCCACGGTGGCGCCGACCACCAGATGATCCCTGTCGCCCTGCGGCAATCCCAGCAGGCGATCCCGCACTGCCCCCCCAACCAGATAAGTCTGCAAACCGTCTCTCCCATCATCAATCGTGGGGCCGAGTATATCGTCTTTGTTACCGCTTTGCTGCCTGACCACGGCTAGCCCGCAGCGCCAGTCAGCGCGGCTTTGACTTGGGCGTGACGAGGCCGTACGCTGCCGCACCAGACAGCTGGCGCTGTGCTGCGGGATGACGTTATGCCCGCGCTGGCCAGATGAGCCGAAGGAACCGCAGAGTTCCCCTTATATCAACGACATGAGAACAACGTGAATCAATCAACCTTCGCAAGCCGGGTTCTGGAGTGGTATGCGCTTCATGGCCGCAAAACCCTGCCCTGGCAGCAGGAGAAGACTCCTTACCGGGTCTGGGTCTCGGAGATCATGCTGCAGCAGACCCAGGTCGCCACCGTGATCCCCTATTACCAGCGTTTTATGGCGCGCTTCCCCGATGTGGTGGCGCTGGCCGATGCCCCCGTCGACGAGGTGCTGCACCACTGGACCGGGCTTGGTTACTATGCCCGGGCCCGCAACCTGCACAAGGCGGCCCAGCAGATCCGCGATCACCACCACGGCCTCTTTCCCGAGCGCTTTGATGAGGTGATGGCGCTGCCGGGGATTGGCCGCTCTACCGCCGGTGCCGTGCTGTCGCTCTCTCTGGGTCAGCCCCACGCCATTCTTGATGGCAATGTGAAGCGGGTGCTCACCCGCTGGCTGGCGCTGCCGGGCTGGCCCGGCCAGAAACAGGTGGAGAACGAGCTGTGGGAGATCGCCATCCGGCTGACCCCCAAGCTGGGCGTGGCGCAATATAACCAAGCGATGATGGATATCGGGGCCACTATCTGCACCCGCAGCAAGCCTGCCTGTGAGCGCTGTCCGGTGCGAGCCGATTGCCAGGGGCTGTCGCAAGGCAACCCGACGGCTTACCCCAACAGCAAGCCGAAGAAGAGCATTCCGGCACGGGACGGCATCATGCTGCTGATCCGCCACGGTGACGAGCTGTTGCTGGAGAAGCGGCCGCCACAGGGGATCTGGGGCGGGCTCTACTGCTTCCCGCAGGTGGCCTCGCTGGCGGAGGTGGAGGGTCTGCTGGCAAATCTGGGGCTAGCGCACCACGGCTATCGAGAGCTGGCCGGTTTTCGCCATACATTCAGCCACTTCCATCTCGATATTCAGCCGTTGCTGATTGATATTGACGGGGCGCAACCGCTGCGGCTCATGGAAGCAGATAACCGACTCTGGTATAACTTACGCCATCCTGCCGAGGTGGGGTTGGCGGCCGCCACTGCCCGCCTGCTTGCCTATCCAGAGTTACAACCATAGAGGTCAACATGAGCCGTACTGTATTTTGCCAACGCCTGAAAAAAGAGGGCCCGGGTCTGGATTTTCAACTCTATCCCGGTGAGCTCGGCAAGCGGATTTTTGACAACATCAGCAAGGAAGCCTGGGCCGAGTGGCAGAAGAAGCAGGTGATGCTGATCAACGAGAAAAAGCTCAATATGATGAATCTCGAGCATCGCCAACTGCTGGAAAAAGAGATGGTCAGCTACCTGTTTGATGCAGGTGAAGTGCAGATAGACGGCTACACCCCTCCCAGCCAGTAAGCTCTCCGGCGGTTGTACGTGTGAACAGGAGCGGGCATGGTGTCATAGATGGTGATACCGCTCCTTAAGTCGCTGCAAATGAATGATGGGCAGCCCGGCTGCCCGGTTTGAGGATCCTATGGGCCGAATTTTTTGGCTGCTGTGCACCCTGCTGTTTCTCTCCGCCTGCTCATCCTCCCCCAAGCCCAGCGGGAGTGAGGATGACGATCTGGTCAACGGCAAGGACATCCGCGGTTTTGAACATATGATCAGCGCGCTCTCCCATAATGTGAACGAGATATGGGGGCGAGAGGCGCTGTTTGCGGGCAAGTTTGACTACGTGAAATACACGGATCAGTACAAGAGCCGGGCCCACATCGACTTCTCCAATGGCCATATCATGGTGGAGACGGTCTCCGGCGTTGACCCGCGCGCTCACCTGCGTCGCGCCATCATCGAGACCTTGCTAACACCAGACGACCCGGCCGAGGTGGATCTTTACTCCGATCGGGAAATTCTTACTGGCGGCGAGCCCTTCCTCTACGGTCAGGTGCTCGATAATCAGCGCCAGCCTATTCGTGCATCCTGGCGCGCCGAGCGTTATGCCGATTACCTGCTCAACACCGCGATGAAGAAGCGTACCCTCGGTATTCGTACCATCTTCTTCGTCGATATTGCCATGGTGGCCAACCATGAAGATCGGCGGGGCTACAAGTATGCGGGAATTATCCGGGAAGCCTCTCGCAAGTACGGGGTGTCGGAGAGCCTGATCTACGCAGTGATCAAGACCGAGAGCAGCTTCAACCCCTATGCAGTGAGTCATGCCAACGCCTACGGTCTGATGCAAGTCATTCCGGCGACGGCAGGGCGTGACGTCTATGTGCGGGTCAAGGGCAGGAACGGTCAGCCGACCCGGGAAGATCTCTTCAATCCTGCCTACAACATCGATGTCGGCACCGCCTATCTGCACCTGCTGCAGACCGTCTATCTGGCAGATATCGAGGATCCCCGTTCTCGTCGCTATGCGGTGATCTCCGCCTACAACGGCGGTGCCGGTGGGGTGCTCAATACCTTCTCCAGCGATCGCAAGGCGGCGCCCGGCATGATCAACCAGCTCTCCCCGGAGGCTGTCTATCAGGTACTGACCGAGCAGCATCCCAAGGCGGAGGCCCGTCGTTACCTCTACAAGGTCAATCAGGCCGAGAAGGGGTTTAAACGAACCTTTGCCAGCCGGGCAGGTTAAGCGGTGACTGAACGTTAACCATGCAAAAGGGCGCTTGATATCAAGCGCCCTTTTTACGTCTGGCCGGTTTGTGTCGGAAGTGGCCTTATTTAGCGATAAAGCCGCCCTTGGTCTGCGGGGCCGCGCCTACTTTTTCCAGGGTTTTCACTTCGACTTCGGTTTTATTCCAGCTGTGGTCCACTTCACCGCGAATGCGGATTAGGTCATTCGGGCCCACTTCGGTACCGCGCCACACATCTTGATCCACCTCGACTTCCACTTCGCCGCTGGTATCGCGGAACAGATAGTTTTCACCACCCAGATGTTTGACCAGCTTGCCTTCCAGAGTCGCCCAGCTGTCATCGGCCAGATCTTTCAGTTGTGCTACCGAGACTTTGTTCTGCTCTTGCGGACCGGTATAGGCCGCCATGGCGAAAGAAGAGACAGACATCAGGGTCAACAGTCCGATTACGCTTGCGCTTACTTTGTTCATTTCATACTCCTGTCGTTGGTATGAGGGCATTGTGCAGGGGGGCGCGTGAAACAAGCGTGAAAGAAATGACCATATATAACTGTCTATTTTGTGAGCGCAAACGATTTCATCAGGAACGAAGCATGTGTGATTACACCAGGCTCGGTAATCTGTCGTTTTCACCAGAAGTCAGTGGCGGCAAACTCTTCCCGTGATTGCCGCTATTCGAGGGGAAGTCCGCAGGTATCACCTGCTTCATAGATGAGAATAACAATATGAAAAAATGGCTTGTTTGTTTATTGGGGTTGATGGCGTTGACCGCCCAGGCGGTCGAGCGTCCGGCTTTTTCCCGGATCGTGATGTTTGGTGACAGCCTCTCCGATACCGGAAAAATGTACAAAAAGATGAGGGGGTATCTCCCTTCAAGCCCGCCTTACTCCGAAGGGCGTTTCAGCAATGGGCCGATCTGGCTGGAAGTGTTGCAACAAGAGCATTTCCCGGGGCTTAAGCTGGCCAACGAGGCTGAAGGCGGTGCAACGGCGGTGGCCTATAACCATCTGGGCGCCCTGAACGGCTGGCTCGGTTTCTGGTCCTGGGATCCCAAATATCAGGTGATCAACAACCTCGACTACGAGATCGATCAGTTCCTGAAAAAGGACAAGTTCCGCCCTGATGATCTGGTGGTGATCTGGGTCGGTGCCAATGACTATCTGGCCTATGGCTGGAACAAAGAACAGGATGCGGATCGGGTGATCGATACCATCAGGTTGGCATCCAACCGGCTGGTGCTCAACGGTGCGCAGCAGATCCTGTTGTTCAACATGCCCGATCTGGGCAGAAGTCCTTCCGCCCGTAGCCAGAATGTTGCGGACAAGGTCAGTCACATCGCCCATTACCACAACGAGCGGATGCTCAATCTCACTCGGGAGCTGGCTCCGCTCGGCATCGTGAAGCTGTTCGAGGTGGACAAGCAGTTTGACGAGATGGTGCGCGAGCCGCTGCGATTCGGGTTGTACGACATTGATCACGCCTGTTATGAGGGGGGTTACCTGTGGACGCCTTTTGCTGCCAAGGTGCCGAAAGCGGCTGCGCTGACGATACCGGAGCAGCTGGCCATTGCCAGCAGCCCGATCCTGGCTCAGGCGGTTGTCAGTCCTCAGTTGATGCGAGTGGCGATGGCGGCCAATTGTGATAACCACATGTTCTGGGATCAGGTTCATCCCACCACAACCGTGCACAAGGCATTGAGCCAGCGCGTGGCTGATTTTATCGAACAAAACTACGAGTTCATCCGTCATTGATACTTCTTGGGCCAGCGTTCTGCTGGCCCTTGTTTCCCGCCAGCTCTCCCATCGATGCGTCTTTTTGCGTCACATTTAGTTCAAATAACCAACGTTTGTTGCTGTTTTTGTAACGTGGTTGCGTTAGAGTGTTTTTTGTTAATTGATATCAGTGACTTGAAAATAGGCTAACGTTTATATGCAGCGATCGCTTTTGGGTGGTTGCGCCTATAAGACGAGGTGATATCAATCAACCTCCTCCTACATAAAGTTGCAGAGGCTCAGACATGAATAAATCATTGATTACCTTGCTGGTTACCGGTTTGCTCGCGGCCAATGCCCAGGCTGCCGGTCAAGATAACACCTGGTATGGCGGTGCCAAACTGGGTTGGTCCAACTTCTACGGCATTGATGAAAGCAACGCCCTGACTCTTGGCAATGAGACCAATGATGCCTTGGGGGCTGGCGTGTTCGGTGGCTATCAGATCAACAAGAATCTGGGAGTGGAGCTGGGTTACGACTATCTGGGCAAATATAAATACGATGCGGTGAAGAGTGGTGCTGCATTCAGTGATGAAGTGACCGCACAGCTGGCACAACTGACCCTGAAGCTGGGTTTCCCGGTGACTGACAGCCTGGATCTCTATGGCCGTGTTGGTGGCGGCTATGGTTGGGCTGATACCAAGAGCGATGTCTACAAGGATGACAGCCGCTTTGTCGTAGTCGGGGCTCTCGGTGCAGAGTATGCGTTCAACCTCGACTGGGCTGCTCGCCTCGAGTATCAGTACTCCACACCTTATGGCAGCCGTGATGATACTGGTTTGCGCATGGATAATGGCCTGCTCTCGCTGGCTGCCGTCTATCGCTTCGGTCAGGTTGCTCCGGTTGTTGCGGTGCCTGCACCAGCCCCCGCACCTGCTCCCGAGCCGGTGATGGTGGAAAAACAGTTTACCCTGAGCTCCGATGTGCTGTTCGACTTCAACAAGGCGACCCTCAAGCCGCAGGCCAGTCAGGCACTGGATAGTCTCTATAGCCAGATTGAGGCTGCACGACCGAAGGACGGCGTAGCGACCGTGATTGGTCACACTGACCGCATCGGCTCTGCCGCCTACAACCAGAAACTTTCCGAGCAGCGTGCCCAGACTGTTGCCAACTATCTGGTTGGCAAAGGGATCCCGGCTGCCAAGATCAATGTGGAAGGTCGTGGCAAATCCTCACCCGTCACTGGCGACAGCTGCGTCAGCAAGTCCAAACGTGAGCTGATCGTCTGCCTGGCTCCGGATCGTCGCGTTGAAGTGAAGGTGGAAGGGGTTGCCGAGGCTCAGCAATAATCTGCTGATCCAGCCCCTTGCGGGGCGGTGACAAGGCCGCCTCGTTGGTTGTGAAATGCAAAAAGGCCAGTCAGATTATCTGACTGGCCTTTTCGTTGCGCTGGGCAAGGCATTCAGGGGGGGGATCAGGACGGCAGCGGCATGACCCGATTACGACCGAGCTCCTTGGCCTTGTAGAGCAGTTTGTCGGTGCGCTCGACCAGGCAGTCGCCACTCTCTTGACCGTTATATTCACCCACGCCAAACGAGGCGGTGATGTGGTCAATACGGCGGCCAGATTTGCGATCCAGAATCGACATCCGCTCGATGGCGCGACGCATGCTTTCTGCCATCTGTCTGGCCAGTGCCAGAGTGCGATGGGGGATCAGCATGGCGAACTCTTCCCCACCCAGCCGATAGGCAGTGACCCCCTCCTTGCAGGCATCGCGCAGCCGCTTGCTGAAGGCGCGCAGCACCTGATCGCCGAGCAGGTGGCCATACTCGTCGTTGAAATTCTTGAAGCGGTCGATGTCGGCGAGGATCAGCGAGAAGGGGTGATGGCTGCGGATTAGCCCTTCCAGCTCCAGATCGAAGGCACGGCGGTTGAGCAGGCTGGTGAGGGCATCTTCGTTGGCCAGCTTGCGGGTCTCGTTGAGCGCAGCCCGCAGCTCCTTGATCTCTTTCTCGGCATTGCTGAGCTGGTTGCGAAAGTGCATGGTGGACATCCGTACATCCCGCGATTCGCGTACCAGATCCCGCAGGATCCCCATGGTGTCTTCCAGGCTGAAGCCTTCGTCATCGATGCGGCTGAGCTTGTCAAAACTCTTGTCGAGCATCTCCTGAAACATGCCGGTATCGGAGATGGCATCTTGCATGGAGTGGCCCAGTTCGTTGGCCATGGCTGCAAGATTGAGCTTCATCGCTTCCATCTGCTTCTCATCCTGAGCGGCAAGATATTGGTGATAGATCCGTTCGCAGGTGGTGAGCGAGCAGGTTCCTTGCAGTTTGACGGCCTGATCGATCGCTTGGTTAAGTTCGGGCATGCTCGCCGCGACATAGTTGTACCATAGGTGGTAATTGTCCGGCGTTGTGGGGATCTGGTACTTGATCATCAAGGGTACCGCCTGTTTGAGATAGGCGGCCGATTGGGCAAAAGTGTCCTTACTCATGAGTTCTGTGTCTCATCATGCCAGCGAACTGAAGATAGTATGACAGAGAGATTGGCCAAAAGGCAGCCGATGGATGCCATTCGCCCCCCCCTCCGATATAATGGCACCGTTACCACCTACCCTAAGGCCTGCTTATGTCTCAAAAAGATCCTTTCCTCGAACGCGAGGCCGAAAAATACGATAACCCCATCGCCAGTCGCGAGTTGATCCTGGAACTCATCAAGGGCCACGAAAAGCCCATGTCTCGTGAAGAGTTGGCCAAGGTCCTCAAGCTGAAAGATGAAGAGCCGTTGGAAGCCTTGCGTCGTCGTCTGCGCGCCATGGAGCGTGATGGACAACTGGTATTCACTCGCAACCAATGTTATGCCCTGCCGGATCGCCTGAATCTGGTCAAAGGTTATGTAATCGGCCACAAGGATGGCTTCGGTTTTCTGCGTCCGGAAGGTGGTGGTCCGGATCTGTATCTGAACAACCGAGAGATGCAACGCCTGATGCATGGCGATTACGTGCTAGTGCAACCGACCGAGATCGACCGCAAGGGTCGTCAGGAAGCGCGTCTGGTGCGCCTGCTCAAGTCCCGTGAGGCAGACATTGTCGGCCGTTACTTCGTCGAGAATGGCGTTGGTTTCGTGGTGCCGGATGACAGCCGTATCGGCCAGGACATCATCATCCCGGAAGGGGAGAACAAAGGGGCTCGCCAGAGCCAGGTCGTGGTTGTACGCATCAATCAGCGCGCCACCTCCCGCATCAATGCCGTAGGTACCGTACTGGAAGTGCTGGGCGAGAACATGGCGCCGGGCATGGAGATCGAAATTGCCCTGCGTACCCATGGTATCCCGCACACCTGGCCGGAAGAGGTGACCAAAGAGGTTGCCGGTCTCGGCGAACAGGTGCCGGAGAAGGCCAAAGAGGGCCGCATCGACCTGCGCGCCCTGCCGCTGGTCACCATCGACGGGGAAGATGCCCGTGACTTCGATGACGCCGTCTTCTGTGAAGCCAAGCGCGGTGGCGGCTGGCGTCTGTGGGTCGCGATTGCGGACGTCTCCGCTTACGTTAAGCCCGGCACGGCGCTGGATGCCGAAGCGTACCAGCGCGGCAACTCTGTCTACTTCCCCGAGTTCGTGGTGCCCATGCTGCCGGAGGTACTCTCCAACGGCCTGTGTTCCCTGAACCCGCAAGTTGACCGTCTCTGCATGGTGTGCGAGATGACCATCTCCGCCGCTGGCCGCATGTCCGGTTACAAGTTCTACGAAGCGGTGATGAACTCCCACGCGCGGATGACCTACAGCAAGGTTGCCGCGATCCTCGATGGCGAGCCCAAGCTGCGTCAGCAATATGATCCGCTGGTCGGCCACATCGAAGAGCTCAACAACCTCTACAAGGCGCTCAAACATGCCCGTCATCAGCGCGGTGCGGTGGAGTTCGAGAGCGAAGAGACCCGTTTCATCTTCAACGCCCAGCGCAAGATCGACCAGATCGTGCCGCTGGTGCGCAACGATGCCCACAAGATCATCGAAGAGTGCATGATCCAGGCGAACGTGGCCGCGGCCCGTTATATCGAGAAGAACGAAGCCTCCGCCCTGTTCCGGGTGCACGACCGTCCGGGCGAAGAGCGTCTGACCGGTTTCCGTGACTTCCTGGCCGAACTGGGTCTGGAGCTCAAAGGTGGCCTCGAGCCCGAGCCGAAAGACTTTGCCGAGCTGGCCGCCAAGTTTGAAGGGCGCCCGGATGCAGAGCTGCTCTCTACCATGCTGCTGCGCTCCATGCGTCAGGCCATCTATCAGGCCGACAACATCGGTCACTTCGGTCTGGCGTTGAAGTCCTACGCGCACTTCACTTCGCCAATCCGTCGCTACCCTGACCTCATCCTGCACCGAGCCATCAAGTATCAGACGGCCAAGGAGCAACAGGGCAACCTGCGCAACAAGTGGACTCCGAGCGGTGGTTATCACTACCAGCTGGAAGAAGTGGACCCGATGGGTGAGCACTGCTCCATGACCGAGCGCCGTGCCGACGATGCGACCCGCGACGTGGCCGACTGGCTCAAGTGCGAGTACATGCTGGATCACGTGGGTGACGAGTTCGACGGCGTCATCGCCAGCGTCACCGGCTTTGGCTTCTTCGTCCGGCTGGCCGAGATCCACATCGATGGTCTGGTGCACGTCAGCACCCTCACCAACGACTACTACCAGTTTGATCCCCTGCACATGCAGCTGATCGGCGAGAACTTCCGCCGTCGCTACCGTCTGGGTGACAAGGTGCGGGTCAAGGTGATGGGCGTGAACCTGGACGATCGCAAGATCGACTTCGTGATGGTCGAAGAGCCGCTCAAGGCCACCGGCAAGAACGCCAAAGAGATGGCGCGCAAGCAGGCCGAGATCAAGAAAGAGAAGGCCAAGAGCGCCCAGCGCCACGAAAAACGTAAAGAGGGCAAGGATATCGGCAAATCCGACAAGGGTGGCCGCGCCAAACCGAGCAACAGACGACCGAGCAAAAAGGCTCGTGATAAGGCCAAGAGCACTAAATGAGTACTGAACTGATCTACGGCATTCACGCTGTATCCGCGCTGCTTGAGCGCAACCCGGAGCGTTTCATCGAAGTGTGGGCCCTCAAGGGGCGGGATGACGACCGGCTGCAACCCCTGTTGGCCGAGCTGGAATCCCTCGGTCTCAAGGTGCAGAGCGTGAACCGCAAGACCCTTGATGACAAAGCGGAAGGCAACAATCACCAGGGCATCATAGCCAAGGTGATCGAAGCGCCCAAGCTGGCCGAGCACGATCTGGCCAGCCTGCTCGATAGCCTGCAGGAGCAGAAGGCGCAGCCCTTCCTGCTGGTGCTGGACGGGGTGACTGACCCGCACAACCTCGGCGCCTGCCTGCGCAGCGCCGATGCGGCGGGGGTCCATGCGGTCATCGTGCCGCGGGACAAGGCCACCGGCCTGACCCCCATCGTGCGCAAGGTTGCCTGTGGCGCGGCCGAAGTGGTGCCGCTCATTCAGGTCACCAACCTGGCCCGCAGCCTGCGCGAGTTGCAGGAGCGTGGTGTCTGGCTGGTTGGCACCGCTGGCGAGGCGGATCACGACCTCTATCAGGCCAAGCTGACCGGCCCGATGGCGCTGGTGATGGGCGCCGAGGGCAAGGGGATGCGCCGTCTGACCCGCGAGCACTGCGACGAGCTGGTGAGCATCCCGATGGCGGGGGCAGTATCCAGCCTCAACGTCTCGGTGGCGACCGGCGTCTGCCTGTTTGAAGCCGTGCGTCAGCGCCGCGTTTAACCATGCTGACTGACAGACCCCCCTTCGATTGGGCGCAGGTCGCAGATAAAGAGGAGGCCGCGCGCCTCCTCTCTTTTGCCCGCCCGCTGACCCTCAGCCCGAAAAGCTGCCTCTGGCACGCTGGTGACAGCCCTGATCTGCTGGTCAGGGTGGATCAGGGGCTGCTGCGGGCCAAGCTGGTGCTGGAGGATGGCCGCGAGTACATCAAGGAGTTCTACTGGGAGGGGGACGAGTTTCTCGACTTTCACCACCTGCTCAGTGGCGAGCCAGCCCGCTACAGTGTGGAGGCGCTGGAGCCCTGCCGTCTGCAGCTGTTCCAGCTGGCCGACTTGCGCCAGTTGCCCGGTTGGCCGCGCTGGTACCAGCACCTGCTGGAGGTGCAGCTGCGCATCAAGGAGGAGAAGGAGCAGTTGCTGCTGACCGGCAGCCCGCAGGCCCGCTATCAGCACTTCCTCGACAGCTTTCCCGCGCTCGATGCCAGAGTGCCCGACCACCAGATCGCCGCCTATCTCGGTATCACTCCCATCAGTCTGAGCCGCATTCGCAAGCGGTTGAAAGCGCTTGGCGAGGGCTAACGCCCTCTCTTTACCGCCCGATTTCGCGAAAAGAGGTGGGTTCTGCCGCTGGACTCCCACTTCTCACCCTCTCTCTACCCCGACAGCAAGCCGTATCCCCAGCCAGAGCCATATTCACAAGCGACTGAAAGAACTTAACAAAGGTTAATGCAGGGCGCTGGCGCCACGATTATGCTGGCAGGCCGAATTGATAAGGAGTCGCCGATGAACTGGATCCTGAAACCCTGGTCTGAACTGACCACTGACGAGTTGTATGAGTTGCTGGCACTGCGGGCCGAGGTGTTCGTGGTGGAGCAGACCTGCCCCTTCCAGGATCTGGACGGGCTCGATCGCCGCGAGGGGGTCTGGCACCTGCTCGGTTATCAGGGCGAACTGCTGGCCGCCTATGCGCGGATCATGGCGCCCGGCATCGGCGACGAGAGCGGCGCCGCCATCGGCCGGGTAGTGACCTCACCCAAGGCGCGCGGCGGTGGTCTCGGTCACCAGCTGATTGGCGAGGCGGTCAAGGCGTGCGAGGCGCGCTGGCCGACCCACAGCATCTGGCTCGGTGCTCAGGCTCACCTGCAAGGCTTCTACGGCCAGCACGGCTTCGTGGCCGAAGGGGAGGGATATGTCGAGGACGATATCCCCCATATCGGGATGCGCAAGGCGGTAGCCTGACAGACCGGCAGCCTATCTGGCGTAATTCACCGCGAGATCGGGCGATGGCCCGGCAGGGCGTCTGACGGGCAAATTCATGCTCAGATGACCGGATTGGGTTCACTATAAGTTTTGGTTAGGGCATTTAGCCAAAATCCATAAATTAAATTTATAGTGAGCCGTTCTGGCTGAAACAGACCCTGTAACGGCTGTAGCGAGCCCGGGGCGACACTACTCCGATTTGCCAGATGCACAGAATGCAGAAGGGCCATCCCGTGGGATGGCCCTTCTCTTTATCACTCAGCGATCACTTCTTCTTTTTCTTCTTGGCGGACTTCTTCTTGTCGACCGGCTTTTTCTTCTTCACCGGCACCCGCGCTTCCTTGTGCTTGGGACGCAGGGCGTCGATCACCCGGCGCTTGAGGCGCTCTTCGGTGTAGCGTTCGATCTTGGCAACCATCGCCATGTCATGGGCTTCTACCAGGCTGATGGCGCAGCCACGGTTGCCTGCACGACCGGTACGACCGATACGGTGGACGTAAACGTCGGTGCCGTAGGGCATGTCATAGTTGATGACATGGCTGACATTGGGCAGGTCGATACCACGGGCGGCGACGTCGGTGGCGATCAGGAAGGGGACTTCACCTTCGTGGAACTTGCGGATCGACTCGACGCGCTTGCTCTGCTCCATCTCGCCGCGGATCCAGGCGCAGGAGATCCCGGCAGCCTGCAGTTGGCCGGAGAGCTCCGCCAGACGCTCGCGGGTCTTGACGAAGACGATGGCTTTCTGGGTTTCCGGATCTTTCAGGATATGGATCAGCAGGGCCAGCTTGTGGGCGGCATCATCGGCCAGATGCACCCACTGGGTGATCGGGCGACGTTCGCTGCGGGGCGGCTCGGCGTGCAGCTCGACCGGATCGTTGAGGATCTCGTTGGCAAACTTCTCAAGGCCTGCCCCTTCCAGCGTGGCGGAGAAGAGCATGGTGTGCTTGCGGTAGCGCGCCTCGGCCACGATGCGGTTCACATCCTTGATAAAGCCCATGTCCAGCATGCGGTCCGCTTCATCCAGCACCAGCACTTCGATGTCGTGGCTCTCGAACTCCTCTTTCTCGATGTACTCGAGCAGACGACCCGGGGTGGCCACTACGATGTCGGTGGTTTTGGTCAGGGCAGGCAGCTGCTCTTCATGGCTGACGCCGCCGATGATGGTCTCGATGCTGAGGTTGGTATGGGCCGCCAGCGCCTTGGCGTGGGCGGTCACCTGCAGCGCCAGCTCGCGGGTCGGGGTCAGGATCAGCATGCGGCAGGGGCCCGGCTTGCGGCGCGGGAAGTCCAGCAGGTGCTGGAGTGCCGGCAGCAGGAAGGAGGCCGTCTTGCCGGTACCGGTTGGAGCGGATGCCAGAATATCGCGGCCGTCCAGGGCTGGCTCCAGCACCATCTGCTGGATGGTGGTGGGGCGGGTGAATCCCATCTCGGCCAAGGCCCGGTTGAGGGCGGGGTGCAGGTCGAAATCATCAAAGGACTGGCTCATGGCAATACTCGGTCATTAAGGAAACGGCAGATTATAGGCGATTATCTCGTCGGCTCCTATGGCGAGTGTGCCTTAGCCGCTATAATCGCCAACCATTTTTTCAGATGACGGGGGCCAGATGGGACGTAGTCGCGGATTTACCTTCAAACAGTTCCATATCAATCACGATCGCTGCGCCATGAAGGTGGGCACCGACGGCATTCTGCTCGGCGCCTGGGCGCCGGTCGAACCGGCGCGTCGGGTGCTCGATATCGGCACCGGCAGCGGCCTGATCGCCCTGATGCTGGCCCAGCGCAGCCGATCTGACTGCCGTCTTGATGGGGTCGAGCTGGATATGAATGCGGCCAGTCAGGCGCGGGAGAATGCCGCGGCCTCCCCCTGGGCCGATCGGGTGACCATCATAGAGAGCGCTATTCAGGATTATCAGGCCGCCCCCTACGACCTCATCGTCTCCAATCCCCCCTATTTTGTGGCAGGCCAGTCATTTAGCGATCCGGCGCGGGCGCTGGCGCGTCATACCGGTGCCCTCGACAGTCACGCGCTACTGGCGGCCTGCAATCGTTTGCTGACTCCAGCGGGGCAGGTGGCGCTGGTGCTGCCGACGGCGATGGCAGATGAAATTTTATGCATCTCGGCGAATTATGATCTGCATGGCATTTGTTATACAGCTGTTATCACCAGAGAGGGGAAAGCGGCAAATCGTGTTTTATTGCTACTTGGCAGAGGATTAAGCAGGTGTGAGAGGGGGGAGATTGTGATCCATTCTGCTGAAGGAGGCTATTCCAACAGATATATCCATCTGACCAACCCCTTCTATTTGAAGATGTAAATTTCGTCTTGAACTATTTTTTCGCGCCATTATGCTGGTTCCAGATTGAGCGCCCGCTCCAGACCAGCCAAAACCACTGGTCGCGATGAAAAAATACGCGGGGCTCTTTTTTTATCCCCCCTGAATACACCCGGTCAGCGACCGATAAAAACTATAACAAGCAATAATTTACAAGACAGACGAGGTTGAACTTGACGAAATCACTCACATTGTCCGACGTACTCGGATTAGGGTTTATGACCTTCGCCTTCTATCTGGGCGCCGGTAATATCATTTTCCCGCCGTTGGCCGGTTACATGGCCGGTGAGCACCTCTCCCTGGCGATGTTGGGCTTCCTGGTGACTGCCGTGGGCCTGCCGCTCATCACCATCATTGCCGTCGCCAAGGCCGGTAACGGCTGGGCTGGCATGACCAAACTGCTGCCTGCCGGTGTGGCGACTGCGCTGGCGGTTGCCATCTATATCATCATCGGCCCGGCCTTTGCGGCTCCCCGTACCGGTCTGGTTGCCTATGAGATGGGCCTCAAGCCGTTTATCGGTGATATGGGTCAGGCGGGTCTGGCGGTCTATACCGTGATCTTCTTCGGTATCGCCATGCTGGTCTCCATGAACCAGGGCAAGCTGATGGACGCCATCGGCAAATACCTGACGCCGGTACTGATGCTGCTGCTGCTGACTCTGGCGGTCGGGGTATTCGTGGCGCCGCAGGGCACCATGCCTGATGCGTCCGGTGACTATCAAAACAGCCCCTTCGTGAAAGGGATCCTGGAAGGCTATAACACCATGGACACCCTGGCGTCCCTGATGTTTGGCGCCCTGATTGTCGATCTGCTGCGCAAGAAAGGCATCAACGACTACAAGAGCCAGTTCAAATATCTGGCCATTGCCGGTCTCATCTCTGCCATTGGTCTGTGCGTGGTGTACGTTTCTCTGTTCCGTCTGGGTAACACCGCTGCCGGTGTGGCGACGGATGTCAGCAACGGTGGCGCCATCGTCAACGCCTACGTACTGAGCCTGTTTGGTCAGCCGGGTCAGTTCATTCTGGCCGCCATCATCACCCTGGCGTGCTTCACCACCGCTGTGGGTCTGATCTCCGCCTGTTCCGACTTCTTCCACAATCTCACTGGCATGAGTTACAAGAAGCTGGTGGTGGTGTTGGGCGTCATCTGCGCCGTGGTTGCCAACGTGGGCCTGAGCCAGTTGATCAGCCTCTCCATTCCGGTGCTGGTTGCCATCTATCCGGTTGCCGTGGCGCTGGTGCTGGTCACCTTCCTGAAGGGTTACTTCGGCCGTCCCCGTCTGGCGTTCCGTGCCGTGCTGGTGGTTGCCTTCCTGTTCGGTTGCCTGGATGGTCTGGGTGCGGCCGGTATGAAGATGGATGCGTTTGCCTTCCTGCCGCTGTTTGACAAGGGCCTCGCCTGGCTGATGCCGACCCTGCTGGCCTGCGTAGTAGGCATGGTGGTACGTCCGGCCGAGATGGCCGCCGAAGCTGCCTGATCACGCCCGATGTGATGTTGCCAAGAGCCTGCCCCGTGCAGGCTCTTTTGTTTCTGTGTGCCTCGCTTTTCACCCCGGTTTGCACTGCCGTAATTGTCACTGTATGCAGAGATAGCATCAGACCAGCCGTATCTTGCCGCTTTCGCCCGTTCCACCCTTCAGCTGCCCGTTCTCACCTTTCATCGCGCACGCTACATGCGACACCTGCTTCTGGATAGCCGAGCCATTCGGTGATTAATTCCGCATGGGTAAATTGTTTCAAGATATTAATTGGTGATTGAGATCTGACTCCTCTTCTTTATCCTAAAGGTGGTGCTCTTCATCCGGCCAGCGGGCCGTGTGGGAGCGAGAGGTATTGTTACCGGTTATCTGCCAGGCAGTGGGTGCAATCAATAACAAGCTGATAAGGCAGATGAGGTTGAGTTTGACGAAATCATTGAAGTTGTCCGACGTATTCGGATTGGGGTTTATGACGTTCGCCTTCTATCTGGGGGCAGGCAATATCATTTTTCCGCCGCTGGCCGGTTTTATGGCCGGTGAGCATCTGTTGGCCGCCATGTGCGGCTTTTTGCTGACGGCGGTGGGCTTGCCACTGATCACCCTGATTGCGGTGGCCAAGGGGAGTTCGGGGGGCGGCGCGAGTGGCTGGACCGGGATGACCCGTTATCTGCCCGCCGGGGCGGCGACGACGCTGGCCATCGCCATCTACATCATCATGGGGCCCGCCTTCGCCATTCCCCGCACCGGTCTGGTCGCCTACGAGATGGGGCTCAAACCCTGGCTCGGCGATGCCGGTCATGCGGGGTTGCTGATCTATACCCTGAGTTTCTTTGCACTGGTGATCCTGGTGGCGCTCGATCGCGGCAAGCTGCTTGATGCGGTCGGCAAGTACCTGACGCCGGCGCTGATGGCGATGCTGATCATTCTGGCGGTCGGGGTCTTTATGGCGCCGCAGGGCACCATGCCTGAAGCCAGCGGCGAGTACATTATTGCGCCGCTCACCAAGGGGATGCTGGAGGGGTACAACACCATGGATACTCTGGCCTCCCTGATGTTTGGCGCCCTGATCATCGGTTTGCTGCGCCAGAAGGGGATCGAGGATTATCGCAGCCAGTTCAAATACCTCACCATTGCGGGCTTGATCTCGGCGGTCGGATTGTCGGCGGTTTATGTCTCGCTCTTTCAGTTGGGCAACAGCGCCGGTGGGGTGGCGAGCGATATCAGCAATGGCGGCGCCATCGTCAATGCCTACGTCCTGAGCCTGTTTGGTCAACCGGGGCAGTTCATTCTGGCTGCCATCATCACCCTGGCCTGTTTTACCAGTGCGGTCGGATTGCTCTGTGCGGGCGCAGACTACTTCCACGGTCTGACTGGTTGGGCCTATCGCAACTGGGTGCTGCTGCTGGGGGGGCTCTGTGCAGTGGTGGCTAACGTCGGTCTGAGCCAGTTGATCAGCCTCTCCATTCCGGTGCTGGTGGCCATCTATCCGGTTGCCGTGGCGCTGGTACTGGTCACCTTCCTGAAGGGTTACTTCGGGCGTCCTCGTCTGGTGTTCCGTGCCGTGCTGGTGGTGGCCTTCCTGTTCGGTTGCCTCGATGGTCTGGGGGCTGCCGGTATGAAGATGGATGCATTCGCCTTCTTGCCGCTGTTTGACAAGGGGCTCGCCTGGCTGATGCCGACCCTGCTGGCCTGCGTCGTCGGCATGGTGGTGCGTCCGACCGAGATGGCAGCAGAAGCGGCCTGATCCCGAGTCAACGGAATAGCAAAGAGGCCAGCATCTGCTGGCCTCTTCTGTTTCTGGTGCGCTGACTTTTTTGAACGCTCTGACGGGTCAGATTTGCGGCCCTTCCTGCCTGGGTTTGCCATCCAGACCGTACCAGTGGGTTTCTACCCGCCCGGCATGCCACTCGAAGGTGCCCCAGGGCTGTTTGGCTTCCCAGCGAGGGAAGTTGATGAGGACCCGGTTACCCTCGTACTTGTAGATTGAGGTGCTGATCTGAATATCCGACAGGATCAACAGCAGGGCCCAGCAGATGAAAATCCATTTCAATGCTTTCCACATAGGGTTACTCGAAGCAGATTTCGATGGTAGCGCGACCGTAATCTGATTCGAACGGCATCATGATCTTGGTGCCATCGGCACGGTGGGTGATGGTGTGGTTGGGGCCGGAGACGATGATGGGGGTTGCCATGTCAAACTCGTAACCTTTCTCACCCAGCATCCGCTTGGCACCACCAGTCACCATGTTGGTGATTTCACCGACCATGTCGGTTACCTCTTCGTTGATGGAAGCAGGGGCTTCCCCCAGCATGCGGCGCATGATCTCCAGCGCCAGCCCCTTCTCGAAGCTGATGGAGAGGGAACCACGGGTCTGTGGGCCGACCATGCCGATCAGGCCGGAGACGTCGCCGCGCGCCAGCTCATCCATTTTGCGTTTCGGTTTGCCGGGTTTGAGTTCCAGCTGTGCCATGGTCGAGAGTACATTGAGCAGGGATAGCAGGAACGGATTTACAAAATCAGCCTTCATGATGACTTCCTACAGTGGGCGTACAGCGAGCACATTGGCCATGTGCCTCTATCGTCTTATTGGTAATAGTAAAACCATGCAAGTGGGCCTGCTCGGAAAACGCGCTATCGATCGCCGTATCGTGAAGCTCGACCACATCCCCGCACTCGTCGCAGATCAGCAGCTGCATCGGGTGCGCGTGATCGAAGTGGCAGCAGAAGATAAACGCGTTAAGAGATTCCACCTTGTGAGCAAAGCCCTGTTCGAGCAAAAAATCGAGTGCCCGATAGACGGTTGGCGGCTTGGCATTGGCTTCGGTTTGTTGCAGCTGGGCTAACAAATCATAGGCGCTGATGGCGTTGCCGTGTGCCGCCAGCAGGCGAAATACCTGACGTCGGGTCGGGGTGAAGCGGATCCCTCGCTGTATACAGAGTCGCTCGGCTCGTTGTAAAAGTTGGTCTTGATTCATGATCGCGCAGATACCCTTTCTATTAGCCGGATACTATCACAGGGCCTCGCATGGCGCGGTGACAAAATTCATTTTCTGGGGCTGCTTCACGTTGTGATAAGAACTGCCCCTTTCTTTGGCCAACCCGGATGATTTTTATGCCGGAGTAGCCCCATGCGGGAGTGGTGAGATGTTTTCTCTAACCCTTATCAGGCGTGATCTTCATTTTTATGGGGTGGATATGCCGTGGTCCGATCACCCCTGACTCCATGTTAGGTGCCACCATGACCTGAGGTGTTTAATGGCAAGATGACGTCGTTCATTGACTGCCGGGGTCAAACTGGAAGCCCGCATCCTCCTAATCGACCTTTTGGCCCAGTAGATGAGGTTCGAGTAAGGCCCACACACGGTCGGAGAGATCATGGTGGCGATAAGCTGGTGTTGGCATGAAGTAATCATTTTTACGGTAACGGAGCTGGTATTTTACTGGGGCCATCAGCTCAAGATGACAACCCATAATTGAGGAGTAATGAAATATTAAAATATGCGGGTCTTGTTTGTGGTGTATATGTGGCGAAATTATTGACACTGCCCCTCACAAAATATTCACGCCCCCCTCGATAAGTCCTTTACCTTTTTGGTCACTAGTACAATCAGTAATAATACCGGTAAACCCAATGCACTGGTTCCGACAAAAAAAGCACTGTAGCCAACTTGCTCCACAATCTGCCCCGAAAAACCAGTCAGAAACTTTGGTAATAACTGCATTACTGAACTAAAGAGGGCATATTGGGTCGCCGAAAATGCGACATTGGTAATATTTGAGAGATAAGTCAAAAATGCCACAGTTCCAATACCAGAGCAGAGGTTATCGAGCGAGATGATCACTGTCAGCAGCTCCAGGTTGTGACCCACCTGATTGAGCAGGACAAACAGTAAATTGGTACTGGCCGTGAGTAACGCGCCAAGAAACAAAATGCGCAGCGTGCCAAAGCGCATGACCAACACTCCGCCCATTCCCGCCCCAACCAGCGTCATGATGACGCCAAATGCTTTGGTAATGACGGCAACCTCCGTTTTGCTAAACTGCATATCCACATAGAAGCTGTTAGACATCACGGCCATCACCACATCGGCTAGCGGATAACAGGCGATCAACGCCAGGATCAGCCACGCGGAACGACCATAACGGCGAAAAAAATCAGCAAAGGGGCACCAGACCGCTTCGTAGCCCCAGGCTCCCACACTCGCCCACAAATTCGGCCATCCCCTATTCAGCAGTAATGACTTACGTTTTGCCTGCTGCAGATGCTGACCTTCCAGATCGATATCTGGCTCGTGGCAAAACAGGGTAGTAAGCATCCCGATCAACATCAGAGCCGCCATCACCAGATAGGTCATCTGCCAGCCACGATAGTCATATCCGCTGTTGCTGCCAAACCAGGCCGCCAGCGCCAGCGCACCGGCACCCGCAGTAATCATCGCCAGCCGGTAACCGGCTATCGAGGATGCAGCCATGGCAGCTTGCAGACTCTCCGGTGCCGATTCGATGCGATAGGCATCGATAACGATATCCTGAGTCGCTGACGCAAAGGCTACCAGCAGGGAAAACCACACTAGATGGGTCAAGCCACTCTTGGGATCGCAAAACGCCATACCCACCAGACCACAGGAGATCAGGATCTGAGAGAAGATCATCCAGCTACGACGGCGCCCCAGCAGGGTAGACATCAGCGGCAGCGGCAGACGATCTACCAGTGGAGACCACAACCACTTGAAACCATAGGGCAGCACTACCCAGCTCATGTAACCGATATTGGTCAGGGTGACATCAGCCTCGCGCAACCAGAATGACAGGGTTCCAAATAACAGTAACAATGGGAGACCCGATGAAAACCCCATGGCAAAAAGAATAAACACCCGAAAATCTAGATAGAAGGCAAGGGAGTCTCTCCAGCTTGGTTTGCGCATCATGTTCAACTACCTGATATATGGTCTAATCATCCCGGACAGATTGATGAAGTTATTGGCAAAAGTGAAACAAGATCGAGCCTGTAAATAATGCTGTCTAACGCTTGCCCTACCGGTACACCGCTCTTGAACTTCATATTGTTGACCGGCTATATCAGCAGACAAGCAATGCTTTTAGGCTGACTCCAGGGGCTGTCGTCATAATATCGATGCCCACGAGTACGTGCAGCACATCTGCACTGCTGCCACCAACGAACGCGTATTCCTGATGTATCTTGTCGCAAGCCCTCGCCATTGCTGCAGATGAAGGACGGCGTTGTTAACCAGATGCCTTGCAACACATCCCCATTGACCTTTTGGCCCGGCCGATGAGCCGCGTTGCCATGTTGCGATGATCTTGACGTTAACGGGAGTGGTACGGTATTGGAGCTCATCAGCTCAAGACGACCGCATCCAAGAGCACCGCCTCCACTCCCTGAGTGTCTGGCAAGTCCGTGCGACTTGACCATTTAGGGTGCCAGACTTTCTGCGCAATGCCTTCACTGTGCATTTTTGAACAGTTTCTGCTCCTGCGCTCGCGCTTTAAGGCTGGAGACCACAAAGGCCACGATAAAGACTGCGGCAAAAAGCACAACGATGGTTGGGGCGGGCGCGCTGTCGATGAAGAACGACAACCAGACACCGCTCACCGATACCAGTGCCGCAACCGTCATGGCCACCAGCAGCGCGATATGAAAACGATGGGTTAGCAATATGGCTATTGCTCCGGGGGCGATAAGCAGGGAGACAGATAAAATAATCCCAACGGCTTTGAGTGTTGCCACTATGGTGAGTGCGACCATGCACAGCAGGCCATAGTGCAGCCAGCGGGTGTGTAAACCGCAGACCTGTGCCTGTTGATAATCAAAGCAAAAAAGCAAGAGGTCGCGCCATTTTGTGCCGATGACCAGCATAATCGCCGCCGCAATAATGCCCGTTTGCACCATATCCGCAGTATTGATGCCCAGCATGTCGCCAAAGAGGATGTTGTCGAGATGCACCTCCGGCCTAACGGCCAGATACAGGATCAGTCCGGTGGCGAACATACCGGAAAAAACGATCCCCATGACAGTATCTTGCTTGATCCGGCTGTTGTCTTTCAGATATCCGGTTGCCACCGCGCAGGCGAGTCCGGCAATGAATGCGCCTACCGCCAGTGGTAGTCCTGCCATCCACGCCAGTACCACTCCGGGGAACACCGCATGGCTCATGGCATCACCCATCAGCGCCCAGCCTCGCAAGACTAAAAATACCGATAGCAGCGCACAAGGAATGGCGACCACCAGCGAAATGAGCAGCGCATTTTGCATAAAGCCAAACTGGAGTGGCTCAAACAACAGGGCCATCATGGCTGCACCTCCAATACTTGGCGTGCGCGGCGACGGCTTGCCAGCAGGCCGTGGGTTGGTGCAAAGATAAATGCCAGCAGGAACAATAACGTCTGTGCCACAACAATAATGGCGCCGGTCGCGCCATCCAGAAAGTAGCTCATCCAGGCACCAAGAAAGCTGGTGAGACTGCCAATGATGACGGCAATCAGCAGCAGGCGAGGGAAACGATCGGTGAGCAACCACGCGGTCGCCCCGGGCGTTACCACCAGACATACCACCAGAAAGGCCCCCACGGTTTGTAGTGCTGCCACCGTTGAAATGGCCAGCAGCGTAAAGAACAGGAACTTCAGACGTCCCGGCTGCAAACCTATGGCGCGCGCATGGTTCTCATCGAAGAAGGTGACCATCAGATCTTTCCATTTGAAAAACAACACGACAATCGAGACCAGCCCGATGATCGCCAGCTGAACAATATCCTCGGGCAAGATGGCCAGAATATTGCCCATCACTATGGTCTGAATGTTTACGGAGGTCGGGCTCAGGGACACCATAAACAGCCCCAGCCCGAAAAAGGAGGAGAAGATCAGACCGATAACGGCATTTTCTTTCAGCTTGGTGCGCTGGCTAAGATACAACATGCTACCTGCTGCCAGCCCACCAGATATAAAAGCGCCGATCGCAAACGGTACGCCGAGCATATAAGCTCCCGCCACCCCCGGCACAATCGAATGGGAGAGTGCATCGCCAATCAGCGACCAACCTTTGAGCATCAGGTAACAGGAGAGAAAAGCGCATAGCCCTCCCACCATGGCAGAGACCCACATGGCGTTTAGCATGTACTCATAGCCAAAGGGTTCAAGTAGCACGTTCATGAGACCTCCGTTAACCTGCCGACAGACGACGAGTGACCAAAGGTTGCACATCGCTGGTGGCGACCTTCTCCCCGGGATTGCCCAGCAAGACGGGGCGCAGCACACCACCAAAGGCTCGCTCCAGATTTTCTGCCGTAAAGGTGGTGTTGGTCGGGCCACTTGCCAGCACAGAGCCCTTGACCATGACCGTGTAGTCACAGAATTCGGTCACCGAGCCCAGATTGTGCGTCGACACCAGCATGGTCTTGCCTTCGTCGCGCAACTCACGCAACAGGCTGATAATTTTGGCCTCTGTTTTCACATCAACGCCGGTGAACGGTTCATCCAGCAGGATGACTTCTCCCTGTTGAGCGATGGCGCGCGCCAGAAATACGCGCTTTTTCTGGCCACCGGAAAGTTCGCCAATCTGTCTATGCCGGAGTTGGGCCATATCGACTCGCTCCAGTGCCTCGGTGACGAGGCGTCTATCCTCTGCTTTGGGGATGCGTAGCATGCCCATATGCCCGTAGCGCCCCATCATCACCACATCTTCCACCAGCACCGGGAATGACCAGTCCACCTCTTCTGACTGTGGCACGTACGCGACCAGGCTTCGGCCCAGTGCCTGTCTGGTAGGCATTCCCAAAATAGAGATGTCGCCAGCGGAGAGGTGGACAAAGCCCATCACCGCTTTAAACAGCGTGGATTTACCGGAACCGTTAACCCCCACCAGTGCGGCAATCGAGCCTCGCGGTACATCAAAGGTGGCGTCGTGCAATGCCGTGTGGCCGTTACGGTAGGTGACGGTGACATCAGAGACTGCGATACCTGTCGTGTGCGTCATCATTTACTCCTTCATGCCATCTGTAAGCCCCTGTATCAGGGTACGGGTGGTGACATTCAGCAAATCGAGATAGGTGGGGACCGGGCCGTCCGGAGCACTCAGCGAGTCAACATAGAGTACGCCGCCATAATGAGCGCCGGTTTCGCGGGCTATTTGGCGTGCCGGTTTGTCTGAAATGGTGCTTTCACTGAACACGGCCGGGATCTGATGCTTGCGCACGGTATCCACCACCTTGCGTATCTGCTGGGGAGTGCCTTGCTGATCGGCGTTAGTTGGCCACAGGTACAGCTCTTTCAATCCGAGGTCGCGGGCGAGATAGGAAAAGGCGCCTTCGCTGGAGACCAGCCAGCGCTGGTTGGTCGGGATATTGGCAACCTGCTGGCGCAATGGCTCAATGGTTTGGCTGATCTTGGTTTTGTAGACATCCGCGTTTCGTTTATAGGTATCTGCGTTGGGGGAATCATATTTGATCAGTGCATCGCGAATATTGTCGACATAGATCATGGCGTTCTCGGCCGACATCCAGGCATGGGGATTCGGCTTACCGTTATATGGCCCCTCGGTGATACCAATCGGGGTGATCCCCGTAGTCACCACGACTTCGGGCACATCTTGAAGGTTCTGGTAAAAACGCTGGAACCACAGCTCCAGATTGAGGCCGTTGGTGAGGACCAGTTGTGCATCCTGGGCGCGCTTGATATCGCCGGGCGTGGGCTGATATTCATGAATTTCTGCCCCGGGTTTGGTTATCGAGCTGACATCTGCGGCTTCTCCGGCCACGTTTTTTGCCATATCGGCAATGACGGTGAAGGTGGTTATCACCTTGAGCTTGTCCTGGGCCCAGGCAGGAAGTGACCAGGCTGAACCAAGGGCGACCCCAAGGATCATCGCTTTGACGGTAGAAGGATGCATATGACATACCTATGAGGTGATTAAATCTGTCGCGCTGAAAATCAATATTGTTTGGGGGGTTATTCCCGGCGAAAGGCTCGTGAAATTGGTGTGACAACGCCAGTCATCGATATTTCTATTCATTCAATGAATGCTTTGTTTGTGACAGGGCGAGTGTGCAAAATCAACGTCAGCAATGTTAAGTGTTATTTCTGAGGGGAATGAGGTGTGATAGGCAAGGGGTGGGCTCCGAGATAGTTATCGGTACACCTGATGGTGTATTTCCATCGACCACAAGCCATCTCATTATTTTTCATAAAAATCACATTAACGATTGGGCGGTATTGCTACTAATCCACTCATTGGCCACTTTCATATAAGATTCTATTTTTTGTGGCTCGGAATTAAATTCCAACCATTCCACTTTGGTTATTTTTACATTGATAACACAAAAATATCCAACAGGTTCCAATGGGAGTGGTTCTGCATCATGATATGGATACGTAATCCCTGATAAAACTATTCCGGAACAATTGGTGTCATCGATAGCTGTCATGCTTACATGGGTGTTGTTATTTATCACGCCATTTTTTTGTGAACGCGAGCTCGTCACAAACGAAATAACCCCAAGCTCTTTATCAAAGCTATGCAGAAGCACAGTTCTGAAATTTAGTGTGTTGACTATCGGTGCTGTTGCGAGTTTCATATAAACTATAAGATGTTCTTTCTTTAACTGCATTGTCCAGCAACATCCATATTCTATGTAATTTATGATGTTTCAATGCGCCATTCATTGATGCCCCCTGGAACTTTAGTCAAGTATCTGTGATGACACTGCCATCATGCTTCATCATATAATGCTAAGAACTTATTGGTCTTTCTATGACTCAACTGTCCAGTAGCTGGATTTTGGCATGTGTTCGTAGGGGAGTTGTATTTCAGTATCGCCAGATTATCGCTAAATTATGACAATCTGGTTGATGGTGTGCTATCACAGAGTAATAATCACTCTTTATTTTCAAGATAACGTCCAGGCGTGGTTCCAAGCATTTTCTTGAACATGGTAATAAATGCCGTGACCGAGTCATAACCCAGCTCATAGGCTGTATTCTGGACTGAGCTACCAGTGACAAGCAGTCGTATAGCCACCAAAAGTTGCAGCTGTTGCCGCCATCTTCCGAACGTCATTCCGGTTTCCTTCAGGACAAATCGCTCAAAAGTACGTTTACTCATGGCTAGCCTACTGGCCCATATTTCAAGCGAGCTTCTATCCCCCGGGTAATTCATCAGGCTATCCGCAAGAAGTCTTATCTTGGCATTGTCACTGATTGGCAGGCTTAGTCGTTCAACAGGCATAAGGGTGAGTTCATGGAGCATGATCTGGGCAAATTGGGCACTATAACTGGTACTGGAGTAATCCTGAGAAAAACTCTCAAAATGTTTCATCATCTCACGCAGCATTGCGCTTATGTGTAGCGTACAGCATTCCTGCGGCATACCTGGAACATTGGGCTCAATATACAAAAACAATACTTTGGCATTACTTGTCACTCTATTGCTATGCGGCTGCCCTGCTGGAATCCAGGCGGCACAGTTTGCAGGGACCATCCAGTATGCATTGGGCGCAAGACAGGTAACACCGCCATGCAGGGTCAATATCAGCTGCCCTTTTCTGTGCACATGTAATGGGAGCTCTTCATCACCGTCTCCCGAGTGAACCTTCATGGCCACAACTGGGTTTGTATTTAGATCAATATCGAAATTTTTCAATGACTTGGACAATGACATGCGCTGCGATGGCCTCTTTTTTCTTTGCTGATGGAAGCATGAATTAGTGCTTTTGGCGAAATTTAGAGATTGATTGTTATTATGTCGATATAAGGCCAGAAAGACAAAGGGTTATAGTGCCTCCGAAATTTAATTTAGAGTAGTAAACGATGCGTGAAGTACCAGAATCACCAATTGTTAAAAAAAGAAATTTGTTATTAATCACTGGCATACTGCTTATTGCAACGAATCTTCGTGCCCCTTTCACGAGTTTGTCCCCCCTGTTGGATATGGTTAGAAGCTGCTTTGAGTTGACTGCCGCTCAGGCTGGACTGTTGCAGACATTGCCGCTGCTGGCTTTTGCCATGTTCTCACCCTGCGCGGCAGGATTGGCACATAAAATCGGCATGGAAAAGGCGTTATTTCTTGCGTTGATAACCATTGCTCTCGGTGTGTGTATCCGCTCCTTTGCGGGTCTGACCGGTTTATACGGTGGTACCTTGCTGGTGGGGCTTGGGATAGCGATAGGAAATGTATTGCTGCCTGGTATTTTAAAACGTGATTTGCCCCATAAAGCAGCAAGTCTGACAGGGTTTTATGCGTTAACTATGGGACTGGCTGCAGCACTGGGATCCGCCACTGTTATTCCATTGACGCAATATTTTCATACGGGTTGGCAGAACTCTATATTATTTACCCTGATATTTCCGCTGGTTGCGCTGGCGGTGTGGTTACCACAAATAACACGTAACAAGGTTAAGCAAGATAATCCGGGCGTTATAAACACTCAGCCCAAGACTGGCGTGTGGGGAGCGGGGCTGGCCTGGCAGGTTTCACTCTATTTTGGCATTAACTCTTTTGTCTATTACATCATCGTTGCCTGGCTGCCTTCCATGTTGCAGCACCTTGGCTTCAGTGTGACCGAAGCGGGTTCACTTCATGGGGTGTTACAGCTTTCAACTGCAGTACCAGGTTTCTTCATTGGCCCTGTACTCGTCCGGCTTCGTGATCAGCGCGCGCTCGGAGTCTTGTTTGCCTTACTGGGCTTTGTGGGCCTGATTGGATTAATGGCTGTTCCTTCCCTTGCAACGCTCTGGGTGGTGCTGCTCGGGATCAGTACCGGTGCTGGCGTTATTCTTGGTCTGGCATTTATTAGTTTACGTTCAGCCAATTCAACCCAAGCAGCGTCATTATCTGGAATGGCACAGTGTGTGGGATATCTGTTGGCAGCAATTGGCCCTCCTATTGCCGGCATGATCCACGACAGGATTGGCAATTGGACGCTGCCGCTTGCTGGTTGTGCTGTTCTGGCATTGATCCTGATGATATTCGGATATATGGCAGGCAGATCGCGCCTGCTCCCTGTGATGACTTCATTAGACGCAACTAGTTGACTAATTGGAAACCTTAACGTCAGGAGATAACCATGATCGCTGAAAATGTGATGACGACTGCACCCGTCACAGTAAACGAACACACTCCTATTCTTGAGGTGGTCAGTCTACTCCTCAATTTGAAAATAAGTGGCTTACCCGTGCTTAATGGTGATGGCGTAATGGTTGGGATTGTTACCGAGGGCGATCTGCTGCGTCGAAGTGAACTAGGGACGGAGATAAAGCGGCCACATTGGAAAGAACTCTTTTATAGCCCGGGAGAACTCGCTAAAGAGTACGTCCAGAGTCATGCTTGTTATGCCAATGAGGTTATGACCACCAAACCGTTAACTGTCACTCCTGAGATGCCACTTGATGAAGTCATCAGTTTGATGGAAAGCAACAAGATCAAGCGTGTGCCCGTGGTGAGGGAGGGGAAATTAGTCGGTATTATTACCCGCGCAGACATTTTAAAGGCACTGCGCACTATTTTGGTCCGTGACCACAGTCCAGAACATGCTGATGATTATCATATTAAAAAAGAAATAATTCATCGAATACACAATCAACATTGGGCGCCCAAGAGCCGTATCAGGGTTAACGTCACAAATGGTGTCGTAGAGATCTATGGAACTATTTTGGATGAAAATTTAAGAACGGCTTTGATTACTCTAATCGAAGAGGTGACTGGCAACTGTGATGTGCAGGATCACCTGGTTTTCGTAGAGCCAATAACAGGGCTTTTTCTTCCCAAAAATGGGTGATACCTGATATTTACGTAGATGCTTTTTGACAATAATGGGGCAGATGATTTTCCTCTGCCCCTCACGAAAGTGAATTGTTCAGAACTCGACTGTTATCCTTTCACGCCTCAGAGATACTATTGATACTCTCTGGATGCGCTAAATCGATGAGAGTGATATGAACGTATCGCTGCATTTAAATAAATAGATGGTCAGTGTTTATCTACACGTCGGAGGTTTTATGGCAATCCAGTCTGCAATATAAATAAACTATAGTTTGATGATTTACCGCCTTGTTTCCATATGGAAGCATCAGGCACACGTATAATCGAAAATGTTGTTTAAATTTCCTATACGTCAAGGAATAGTCGTATGTCGGTTCAAGTTGCAACCCTAGATGTTACAAAAGATCGTTATTACAATATTGTCGAAGAGTTACTTGGTTATGCGGGCATTACCATCAATGGTAGTCGCCCATATGATATCCGGGTGATTAATCCATTATTTTTCCAGCGAGTATTACAAGAGGGATCACTGGGTCTTGGCGAAAGCTATATGGATAACTGGTGGACTTGCGATCGACTCGATATGTTGTTTGACCGTATCCTGAGTGCTGGTTTGGAGCAGCGCATGCCTCGTCGGTTTGGCGATGTGATCTATGCCTTGTCAGCCAAGATATTTAACAAACAAACTCGCAAGAGAGCCTGGCAGGTCGGTAAAGAGCATTACGATCTCGGTAATGATTTGTTTGAAGAGATGCTTGATCCCTATATGCAATACTCTTGCGGATACTGGGCTGATACAGATCAGCTTGAACAGGCGCAGAGCGACAAACTACGGCTGATCTGTGAGAAGCTGCAGCTCAAGAAGGGGATGAGATTACTGGACATTGGTTGTGGTTGGGGTGGCCTGGCACGCTTCGCCGCGAGCCACTACGGGGTGTCAGTGGTCGGCGTTACAATATCGGAAGAGCAGCAGAAGCTGGCACAAGACAACTGCACGGGTCTGCCAGTAGATATTCGTCTGCAAGATTATCGTGATCTGAATGAACAATTTGATCGCATCGTCTCTGTGGGTATGTTCGAACACGTAGGGCCCAAAAATTACGCTACTTATTTTGCGGTGGCGGCGCGATGCCTGGCAGATGATGGTCTGTTTTTATTACACAGTATCGGTTCCAATAAAACAGACTTAAATGTTGACCCCTGGATCAATAAATATATTTTCCCTAATGGCTGCCTTCCCTCTGTAGCGCATATTGCTAACTATAGTGAAAAACACTTTGTTATGGAGGATTGGCACAATTTCGGGGCAGATTACGATCGTACTTTGATGGCGTGGTATGAGCGCTTTGTTGAAAGTTGGCCGAGACTAAAAAGTAAATACAGCGAACGGTTTTATCTGATGTTCAGTTATTACCTGAATGCATGTGCGGGTGCTTTTCGGGCTCGGGATATTCAGCTCTGGCAAGTTGTATTTAGTCCGAAGGGAGTGAGAGGCGGGATCAGGGTGCCTCGGTAAATCAGATTTTATTATCTGTATTATCAACCCAGACCAACCATTTAAAAATGGTTCGTCCCATGATCTGTGGCCTTCGTATGGCCGCCTATGTAAATGGCAAATCTATCGACGGATGTTATCAATGTTCCACCAAAATAAATTGCAGCAAGCAACTCGATCTATTTCGGATACTCGTGTCCAGCTGGGAATCATATCTGGGGAGCATGCGATGACGGCTGGCAATATGTCGGCCATTATCGTCGAGGGAGGGGCGATGCGCGGCATCTTTGCCAGCGGCGTTCTCGATGCCTTCATCGAGAGCAACTATCTCCCCTTTGATTTTGCCATCGGCGTCTCGGCCGGTGCGACCACCCTGCTCTCCTACCTGAGCGGGCAGACCCGTCGTAGCTACCACATCATTACCGAGCTCGCCTGCAGCTCGCAATTCCTCGATCCACTGCGCTTTGCCCGAGGCGGTGATCTGGTGGATATCGACTGGTTGTGGCGCACCAGCTGTCATCGTTTCCCGCTCGATCTCGATACCTTACGTGAGCGGGCGATCCCCTTCTATGCGGTAACCACCGATGTGGAGACGGGCCGTGCCGCCTACCAGCCTGTGCACCATGACAATATGGATGAGGTGCTGAAAGCCACCTGTGCCTTACCTGTGGTGCAGCATGATACCCCCTGTGTTGAAGGGCGCCCCATGGCGGACGGTGGCCTAAGTGACTCCATTCCGGTGATCGAAGCTTATCGCCGGGGCGCCCGCCAGCTCACGGTCATCCTGTCCGAACCCTGGGGTTATCGAAAGAAGCCGGTGCGATTCTGCTGGATGGTGAGAACGTTGCTC
This sequence comes from Aeromonas finlandensis, assembly GCF_000764645.1. Classification (GTDB taxonomy): domain Bacteria; phylum Pseudomonadota; class Gammaproteobacteria; order Enterobacterales; family Aeromonadaceae; genus Aeromonas; species Aeromonas finlandensis. The sequence goes on along the minus strand of NZ_JRGK01000031.1, from coordinate 40,302 downwards.
AAAACTCAGCCTGCGTTGGCCAACGCCATGTTGATGCGAGCAGATAGCTACAACCGTGCGCTCGATTTCATTGCCAATCCCCCGGCGGATTGCACCATCGAGGTGATAGCTCCGCCCGGTGACTTTGCTGTATCCCGGTTCACCAAGGATCCGGCCAAGCTTGATGCCGGTTATCTGCAGGGCTACTGGCAGGGTCGCCAGAGCTTGCTGCGGGCACGAAGAGAGCGTCAAAGGGGGGCCGCTTAACCCGAAATGGTCTCTGAAGTGCCAATGTGGTGAATACAGGTTCCCACTGACGATATATGTGACCGCCCTTGACGTTGTTGAGTGACCCCAAGGTGATGATGAGAGCTGTACTGTGTTTGGCGATATCGCAATCGGCAACCGGGTCGAGGCAATTCTGCCTGTGGTGTGGCTGATGGCTGGTTGGGTGCGGTAGAGGAAAATCAGTTCGCGGATGGTGGGGGCGGGTGGTACCTGGCCTGGCAAACCATCTCGCGCGATCATCGCAACCCTCAGCATTCTCCGGCTCTTGGCGTCTGACTGTCTGCCAAAGGTCCGGGATTCTCGGTATACTACCTCTTCGCCTTTATGTTCCCTGATGGTACAGCGATAGCGTAACTCGCCTTTGCTGGCCTTACGTATTTCTATTGTGTAGCCAGCCATAGATACCTCGTGGAGTACAACTGCCCCATGAAATGGGGGGCAGATATGGGGCAGATCCAATCAACAAATGTCTGGAAACACCTGCAAATGACTCAGCAACAAATCAGTGAAAACCCCGTGAAATCAGGCTCTGAGGCCGTCTCAGGCACGCCTGCCCACCGCCAGACATTCTCGATTGCCCCCATGCTGGACTGGACTGATCGGCATTGCCGTTACTTTCATCGACTGATGAGCCGCCAGACCTTGCTCTATACCGAAATGGTGACCACCGGTGCCATCATCCACGGCAAGGGGGATTATCTGGGTTACAGCGAGCAGGAGCACCCCATCTCCCTGCAGCTGGGTGGCAGCAATCCGGCCGATCTGGCGCGCTGTGCCAAGCTGGCCGAGGAGCGTGGCTATGACGAGGTGAACATCAACGTCGGCTGCCCCTCCGATCGGGTGCAGAATGGCCGTTTTGGCGCCTGCCTGATGGGTGAACCGGCGCTGGTGGCTGACTGCGTCAAGGCGATGCGCGATGTGGTCGATATCCCGGTGACGGTGAAGACCCGTATCGGTATCGACGATCAGGACTCCTACGAATTTTTGCAGGCCTTTATCGAACAGGTGCGCGATGCCGGTTGCGACACCTTTATCGTCCATGCCCGCAAGGCGTGGCTGAGCGGCCTGAGCCCCAAGGAGAACCGCGAGATCCCGCCGCTTGATTATCCCCGCGTCTATCGGGTCAAGCAGGATTACCCGGATCTCACCATCGCCCTCAACGGCGGTGTCACCTCTATGGAGCAGACCCTTGAGCATCTGCAGCACGTGGATGGCGTGATGATGGGGCGCGAAGCCTATCAGAACCCCTACATTCTGGCTCAGGTGGATAATATGGTGTTCGGCCAGAACAATGCCGTGCCGAGCCGCCACGAGGTGGTGCGGATGATGCTGCCCTATATCGAGCAGGAGCTGGCCAAGGGTAACTACCTCTCCCACATGACCCGCCATATTCTGGGGCTGTTCCAGAACATGCAGGGGGCCCGCGCCTGGCGCCGTCACCTCAGCGAGAACGCCTGCAAACCGGGCGCCGGTATTCAGGTGGTGCTGGATGCCATGGCCAAGGTGCCGGAGTTCGCCAGCAGCGAGACCGCCGAATAAGCCGCAGTCTGCTGCAAGAACAACAAAAAGCGCGTCAGTTGACGCGCTTTTTTCATCTTCATCGCCTGATGGGTGGAAGGGGTGCTGGTGAGGATCAGCTGGCGGGATGGACGTTATGGATCTCCCCCTCGCTCGGGGTCAAGAGTGGGTCGCTGTCGCGATACTCCTCTATTTGCAGCATGGTTTGGCAGAAGCTACCCGCCTTTTCATGCTCCTGCCGGGCGAGTTCGATAGCTCGCTGGGCTCTTCGCCGGGTCATCTTGTCGGATGTGAGATCGCTCAGTTGTTGCTGCTGGTGCAGCATCCAGTCGACAAATTCTTGCTGGCATTGGGATTCGTTATTGGCCTGAGCGGGCAGGTTCCACAACAGGGGGAGCAGGAACAGATAACGCATTGGAAACCGGGGATGAGAGGGGGAATTCAGTAGAATGGCGGCAGTTCATGCCTAAAACTTGAGCATGTGCGGGCTCAATAAGCAGGGCCGCCCGAGGCGGCCCTGTCCGGTTCAGCGAGCGGGTCTGACTCAGTGTTTGACGAGATAGAGCTGGCGGCTGTAAGCCACATCTTCCGGATTGTTGATGGGGTACCCCTTGAGCCAGGGCTTGATCAGCCGGGCATTGGTGTACTGGTAGATGGGGGCGATGGGGGCCTGCTCTGTGAGGATGGACTCCGCCTGATCGAACAGGCGGCTGCGCTCCGCCTCATCCCGGGTATTGGCCGCCTGAGCCAGCAAACGGTCATAGCCGGTATCGGCAAAGCCCGCCATATTGCCGCTGTGGTGGGAGCCCCACAGGCCAAGGAACGCGGACGGATCGTTGTAGTCAGCCACCCAGGAGGAGCGGATCACCTCGAACTGACCGCTCTGGCGGCTGTCGAGATAGGTCTTCCACTCCTGATTGGTCAGCTCGACCTCGGCGCCCAGCTTCTGCTTCCACATGCTGGCGATGGCCAGCGCCATCTTCTTGTGAATTTCTGCGGTGTTGTAGAGCAGGGTCAGCTTGAGTGGCTTGCCCGGGCCATAACCGGCCTCTTTCAGCAGTGTTCTGGCCTTGTTGTCCAGATCCGGCTGCGTGCTGGCGGAGAGCAGGTTGGCCTTGGGTTCGAAGCCTGCCGTTACATCCGGAGTGAAGTGGTAGGCCGGTTTCTCGCCGGTACCGAGCACCTTGTCGGCGATCAGGGCGCGGTCGATGGTGTAGGAGAGCGCCTTGCGCACCCGTACATCGCTCAGCGGCGCCTGCCGGGTATTGAAGGCGTAGTAGTAGGTGCCGAGCTGCTCCGGGGTGTAGACCTCACCCGGGATCTGCTGCTTCAGCTTGTCGTACTGCTCCTTGGGGAAGGATTCGGTGATGTGCAGATCGCCAGCCAGATAGCGGTTGGTGGCTGCAGTCTCCTGATTGATGGGTATGAAGATCACCCGGGTCAGCACGGTATGGGCCCGATCCCAGTAGTAGGGGTTGGGGGTCAGCTCCAGCTTCTCGTTGACCACCCGGTTGTTCAGCACAAAGGCGCCGTTGCCCACCAGCTTGCCGGGCTGGGTCCACTGGTTGCTGTAGCGCTCGATGCTAGCCTGATGCAGCGGCGACAGACTGGGGTGGCTCAGCAGGCTCAGGAAGTAGGGCACCGGCTGGGAGAGGGTCACCTGCAGGGTATGGTCATCGATAGCTTTGACCCCCAGCTCGCTGGCGGGCAATTTGCCAGCCACGATCTCGTCCACCTTGTCGAACCGGGCCAGCTGGGCAAACCAGGCGAAGGTAGCAGCCTCTTTCGGGTCGACCAGCTTGCGCCAGCCGTAGACGAAGTCGCCAGCCTTGACCGGATCGCCGTTGGACCAGCGGGCATCCGGGCGCAGGTGGAAGGTGAAGAACTGGTTGCCCTTGTTCTCCCAGCTCGCAGCGACTCCGGCAACCGGTTTGCCATCCGGCCCCTGAGTCAGCAGCCCCTCGAACAGATCCCGCAATACCTGCAATTCGGGCAAGCCGACCAGTTTGAGCGGGCTCAGGCTCGCAGGTTCGTCCTTGAGGTGGCGAACCACCACTTGTTCGGCGGCGAGTTGTGTTCCGGCGGGAATATCGGCAGCATGGACAGCGGCGCAGCCCAACAGGGCCAGCAAGGGGCTCCATCCTTTCATGGGTCGGATCCTTCAAATAGTGTGAAGCGGGGAGAAAACTCGGCGAGAAAATGTCGCCGACAGACGGGAAATCATGATATCCCGTTTACTGGTCTGACCGCCAGCATTCGGCTCTCATCTCCCATCGCGGGGAGGGGAGCTGTCGGCGACCCTGCAGTTCAATGTGGCGAGGAGTATCAAACGATGAAAGCATGGTTATTGCTGGCCTGTGTTTTGAGCCAGGGCGCCTGGGCGTTGGCCCCGTGCCAGCGCGACACTGCGGTGGGCAACTGGTGCGAGATCGGCATCGATGCCTTGCACCCGACTCAGGGGGGTGTTGGCCAGATCCAGGTTGATGAAACGCAGGCCGCCCTGGCTGGCATGAGCGCAAAGCAGCTCGACAAGTTGATGAAAAAGAAAGAGATCCCCGTAGTGATTGCGCCCGATGGCGGTTACTGGCTGGTGGACAGGCACCATCTGACCAAGGCACTGTGGCAACAGGGGGTCAAGCAGGCCCGGGTCAAGGTGATCGGTCGCCTGCAGGATAAAGACAACTTCTGGAGCCAGATGCAGAACAACCACTGGGCCTGGCTCAAGGATGAGAAGGGCCAGCCCCTCACACCTGAGCAGCTGCCGACCCGCATCGACAAGCTGCCCGACTACCCCTATCGTACCCTGGCCGGGCTACTGCAGGATGCGGGCTACTTTGGCAAGAGCGATCAGGTCTATTTTGTCGAGTTTGCCTGGGCCAGCTGGCTCGGCAAACAGATGCAGTGGATGCCGGTGGACAGCGCCAATCTGGCCGCCCGGTTGCAACAGGCCAAACGGCTCGCCTGTGGCAGCGATGCCAAGGATCTGCCCGGCTATCCCGGCAAGCAGTGCAGTCAATCCAAAGCGGTGCAGTGACCGGATGAGCGATGACGCCATCTCAAACATGGCGGATATGAAAGAGGGCGACCCGTGGGTCGCCCTTCTGCTGTCCGATGTTTGACGGATGGTGAGCTGTGGTCACCCATGGCGCTGATGCCAGCGGGCGGCCGCCTGCTCCAGTAGTGCCACGTCCCCTTGCTGGATCAGCGGCAACAGGGCGTTGACCTGCTCGTTTGGCCAATCCCACCAGGCGAGAGCCTGAAGCCGGGCAATCTCATCCTCGTCAAAGCGCATTCGCACCACCCTGGCCGGGGTGCCTGCCACCATGGCATAGGGCGGCACGTCTTTGGTGACCAGCGCCCGGGCGGCGATGATGGCACCATCGCCGATGGTGACACCGGGCATGATCATCGCCTCCATGCCGATCCAGACATCGTTGCCGATGCGGGTATCACCGGCGGGGCGGTAGCTGCGCTTGAGCGCCGCCAGATCGGCAAACGGATAGGTGCTGATAAAGGCGGTGTTGTGGGTGTGGTTGCCCCCCATGATGATCTTCACCCCGGCGGCAATCTGCACATAGTCGCCGATATGGAGCCGGTCGATATGCCACAGCGGCTCCCAGCCGGTATCGGGGCTGCGGCTGAAGCGGTCGCCATGGAGGTAGCGCACCACCACCTCCTCGAAGGGGCCATCCCAGGCGCCCGAGTAGTAGCTGTGCTGCCCCTTGAGGCAGATGTTGGGGTTGGTCACCGTCAGGTGCAGGTATTCGACCTGTGACCAGTGCTGGCAGGTGTTCATCCTGGTACTCCTTTGCTGAATGGATCGGATTGGTTGCGTTCGATGAAGCGCAGCTAATAGATCCAGACCAGCATGCGGGGCACGCAGAGCAGGGAGCAGCCCAGCATCTGCGGGAGACGAGGTCGCATTGTGGTGTGCTCCAAAGAAGGGGGGAAGGGCACGATCATAAGGTCGGGCATCCGGTTTGCCAAGGTGAGGAGCGATCCTGCCCCCACTCTCTAGTTGATATTTATTCTCAATTAGCCATGATAGCACTCCCACTCTGACGGACTCGGGAGAGCGAGATGACACCACAACGTTGGCAACAGTACATGCTGGAGGCGGAGCGAGCCTGGCAGGCTGGTTCGCTGGGGGCGGCGATCTGCTTTTATCAGCAGGCGCTGGGGGATGTTTACGAGATGACCCAGGTCGAGTTGCCGGAGCTGGCCACCATGCGGGTCGCCACCTGTCACCGGCTGGCCGATTTTTGGCGGGCGATGGGTGAACCGGCCTATGAGCTGCGCTATTTGAAGCTCGCCTCCGAGCTGGTGACGGCGCTGGTGCCGCAATGCCCCAACCGGGAGTGCGAGGCACTGATCAGCGAACTGGGCTGCTGTCGCGGCGCCCTGCTCGCTTTTCTCAAACGTCATCCCAATCCGGAGATTGCCCGGCTGATCCAGCTACAGGACAAGGTGCAGGGCTGCGAACTAATCGGCCGTTTTCGTCTCAACTGACCGGGTGTGAGCGGCCGCTCAGCCCCGCCGTTTGAGTTTCTGGGCAATGCGCTGCTGCGCCTCTTCCCCTTGCAGCGCCTGGGCGAAGGCGCGCGCCTCCAGATCGATGACGAAGTGGACCGCCTGTTTGAGCTCTTGTTTCAGCAGTGCCTTGCTCTTTTGCAGTGCCCTGGGCGGTTTGGCCGCCAGCGTCAGCCCCTGCTCGCGGGCAAAGGCGAGCAATCCATCGGCCGCCACCACCTTGTTGGCGAGCCCGAGTCGCAGCGCCTCCTCTGCATCGATCGCCTCGGCCAGCAGCAACAGCTCGGCCGCCTTGAGGTGACCCACCAGACGCGGCAACAGCAGGCTGGAGGCGAACTCCGGCACCAGCCCCAGCTCGACAAAGGGGAGCTGCAGACGGGCGTTATCCGCCAGATAGACCAGATCGCAGTGGAGCAGGATGGTGGTGCCAATCCCCACCGCCGGGCCACCGACCGCCGCGATCACCGGTTTGGGAAAGTCGGCCAGAGTGTGAAGGAACTGCAGGATGGGGTCGTCGGGCTCCAGCGCGCTCTTGCCCATAAAGTCGGCGAGATCGTTACCGGCGGTGAAGCAGTCGCGCTGCCCCTGCAATAACAGGACATGCACCGCGTCATCGGCCGCCGCCTCTCGCAGCGCGGCAACCAGTTGTTCATACAGCTCGGTATTGAGGGCGTTGCGCTTGTCGGGGCGGTTGAAGGTCAGGGTGAGCAAGCCATCCTGCTGCTCAGCGATGAGAATGGGGGCCATGTCTAAATCCTTGTTATTGAAAGGTGCAAACAAGGTTGCCGTTGGGGTAACCTTGGAGCCGTTTAACAACATCATAAAAGGATTTCAACCATGTTTAAACGTGCGTTTTATTCTCTGCTGGTGCTGGGCATGACGGCGCCAGCGCTGGCCAAGGTAGAGGCGGTTGATGGCTATGTGCGACTGCTGCCGCCGGGCTCTCCCAACACCGCCGCATTCATGGTGCTCAAGAATGATGCCGACAAGCCGGTCAAGCTGATGGCCGCGGCATCACCGGCGGTAGGACGCGCCGAGCTGCACACTCACCTGCACGAGAATGGGTTGATGAAAATGCGTCAGGTCGAGAGCATCGAGATCCCGGCCAAGGGCGAAGTGGCGCTGCAGCCCGGCAGCTTCCATATCATGCTGTTCGAGGTGGGCACCCTCTCCGAGCAGACTCCCATGCCGCTGACCCTCACCATGGACGATGGCCAGAAACTGGATCTGTCGCTGCCGGTGAAGCCGATTGAGCCGATGGCAGGCATGAAGCATATGAAGCACTGACATTTGTCGTCGTTTGTTCAGCATTCCCGCTGGGTATTTTGGCTGCGCCGAGTAAAATAGTGCTCTTTTCCATGCATGCAAGAGGAAGTGAAGTGATGAAAAAGACGCTGATTGCCGGTTTTGTACTGGCTCTGTGCAGCCAGAGTGCCATGGCCGCTGACGACTGGCGTTTTGCCGCCGGTGCCGATGTATGGGCTGCTCAGGGCAGTGGTCAGGCTTACGGCAACAGTGCCGATGGCCGTTATGACGACAGCTACAACTGGAACGGCTATCTGCAACTGGAACACGGCATCATCTTCCTGCCGAACGCCAAGTTTGAAGTCTCCGATTTCAGCACCTCCGGCGGCAACTTCAAGAACGACCTGACCGCCTACGATCTGAGCCTCTACTATCGTCTGTTCAACAACGATCTGTTCAAGATCGATCTGGGTCTGACCGGTCGTCACTACGATGGCGAGCAGGTCTACGTCGGTCGCAAGGGCTATGACGAAAACACCCTGATGGCCTATGCCGGCAGCGAAGTGAAGATCCCGGGTACCGGCATCTCCTTCTTCGGTGATCTGCGCACTCACGATGCGGACAACTATGACTACCGTCTGGGCGGTGCCTACAAGTTCTCCTCCGTGCCGGTCAAGCTGCGTGCTGGCTGGCGTGAAGCCAAGATCGACTTCGCCAACGTCGACCAGTCTGTAGACGGCTGGTTCATGGGTGGTGAATTCACTTTCTAATCTGAGCGTCAGCTGACGACGAGGAGTGATCATGGGCCACATCATAGTGACAGGCGCTGGCTCTGGTCTCGGCCGGGCCCTGACCATCGGGCTGGTTGAGCGGGGCCATCGGGTCTCCATGATGGGACGCCGTTATCAGCGACTGCAGGAGCAGGAGCAACTGCTCGGCAGCGCGGTGATCGGCATTGCTGCCGATCTGGCGCACCATGAAGAGGTCGACGTCGCCTTCGCCGCTGCGGTGGAGTGGGGCGGCCTGCCCGACATGGTGATCCACTGCGCCGGGGTCGGCGAGTTTGGCCCGGTCGGTGTCTACACCGCCGAGCAGATCCGCCGGGTGGTGGAGAGCAATCTTATCTCCACCATTCTGGTGGCCCAGCAGACGGTGCGGCTTATCGGCGAGCAAGGCGGGGTATTGGCCAACGTGCTCTCCTCCGCCGCGCAGATGGGCAAGGCCAACGAGAGCCTCTACTGCGCCTCCAAATGGGGGATGCGCGGCTTTCTCGAATCCTTGCGCGCCGAGCTGAAAGGCTCGCCACTGCGGCTGGTCAACCTCTACCCGAGCGGGATCCGCAGCGAATTCTGGGACAACTCGGATCACGTGGACCCGAGTGGCTTCATGACCCCGGAAGATGCGGCGGCCTATATGCTCGACGCGCTGGAAGCCAGAAGCAGCTGCCACGTGACCGACCTCTTTATCGGTCGCAATCCCTGAGGCGAAGCCAGCCATCCGGTTGCCGTCGTCAGCACACAGAAACAAAAAGCGCGCCAAATGGCGCGCTTTTTTATATCGGGAAGAGGGCGGAATTAACGGCCCAGCTTGGCCTTGAGCATGGCGATGATGTCGCTGATGGCCACTTCCTGCTTCTCGCCGGTGCGGCGGCACTTGTACTCCACCACGCCGTTGTCCAGACCGCGATCGCCGATGACGATGGCGTGCGGGATGCCCAGTAGCTCCATGTCGGCGAACATCACGCCCGGGCGCTCTTTACGGTCGTCGAACAGCACATCCACACCGGCCGCTTTCAGCTCGGCGTAGAACTGCTGTGCCTGCTCGGCCACACGCTCGGATTTGTGCATGTTCATCGGCACGATGGCCACCTCGAACGGAGCGATGGCGTCCGGCCAGATGATGCCGTACTGGTCGTTGTTCTGCTCGATGGCCGCAGCCACCAGACGGGAAACCCCGATACCGTAGCAACCCATCTCCATGGTGACGGACTTGCCGCCTTCGTTCAGCACGCTCGCCTTCATCGCTTCGGAGTACTTGGTCCCCAGCTGGAAGATGTGGCCCACTTCGATACCGCGCTTGAGCAGCAGCTTGCCCTGGCCGCACGGGCTCGGGTCGCCTTCCACCACGTTGCGCAGGTCGGCAACTTCGTAGGTAGCGATGTCACGATCCCAGTTGGCACCGGTCAGGTGGAAGCCGGTCTCGTTGGCGCCGCAGACGAAGTCCGCCAGATGGGCGGCGCTGCGATCGACGATGATGCGACCGGCAAAGCCGACCGGGCCGATGGAGCCTGCATCGCAACCGGCGGCCGCTTTAATCTGCTCGTCGTTGGCGAAGGTGAGCGGGTTGGCAACGCCAGAGAGCTTCTCGGCCTTGATTTCGTTCAGCTCGTGGTCGCCACGCAGTACCAGCGCGATGACGGCCTGCTTGCCGTGCTCGTCTTCCTCTGCCAGTACCAGCAGGGTCTTGGCGATGGCGGTCGGTGCCACGTTCAGGAAAGCGGCCACTTCGTCGATGGTGTGGACGGCCGGGGTGGCGACCTTGGTCAGGGCTTTGGTTGCGGCAGCGCGCTCGCCAGCCGGCGCCAGCGCTTCGGCCATCTCGATGTTGGCGGCGTAATCTGATGTATCGGAGAAGGCGATCAGATCTTCACCGCTCTCGGCCAGCACCTGGAATTCGTGGGAACCGGTACCACCGATGGAGCCGGTATCGGCCTGCACCGGACGGAAGTTCAGACCCATGCGGGTGAAGGCCTTGCAGTAGGCGGCGTGCATCTTCTCGTAGGTATCGACCAGAGACTCTTTGTCGATGTGGAAGGAGTAGGCATCCTTCATCAGGAATTCACGGCCACGCATCACGCCGAAACGGGGGCGCACTTCGTCGCGGAACTTGGTCTGGATCTGGTAGAGGTTGAGCGGCAGCTGCTTGTAGCTGTTCACTTCGTAACGCACCAGCGCGGTGATCACCTCTTCGTGGGTCGGGCCCAGCACGAAGGGGCGGTTGTGGCGGTCGGTCAGACGGCACAGCTCGGGACCGTAGTCATCCCAGCGGCCGGACTCCTGCCACAGTTCGGCGGGCTGCACCACCGGCATGGAGACTTCGACGGCACCAGCATTGTTCATCTCTTCGCGAACAATGTTCTCGATTTTTTTCAGTACCCGCAGACCGGTTGGCAACCAGGCATACATGCCGGAGGCCAGTTTACGGATCATCCCGGCGCGCAGCATCAGCTGGTGGCTGACAACTTCAGCGTCGGAGGGGGTTTCCTTGAGAGTGGAAAGCAGATATTGGCTGGTACGCATCGCGGTAGACCTTAGCTAGAACGGGCGCGGGGCCCAGGATAATTTCAAGGGCGGAATTTTAACAGGCTGGGCGTTGTGGCCCAAGGGCTAAATTTGCCGCAACAGGGAAAGGGTGGGCTTGGCCGTGCAATCTCTGCAGGATCGACTCGCAAGGATCGGCGGTGGCCCGCTGGCGGCCAAAGAGCAACCCGGCGGGGCTGCGGGGGCCGCCACTGACTTGGTATAAGTTAAAATTGGGTCATTTCAGCAAAATCCATAAATTAAATTTATGGCGGCCGATTTGCCCTGTGGCTGGCTCGTGGGTGGTCGCCGCAGGCCCTGCAAGAGGGTTGGCCGGTCTGAAAGGATGCCCGAGCTGGCCGCCGCCCGCCTGCCACCACGGGGTGATCGCCCCGCCATGCCTGCTTCCCATTGCGGGTCTGGATCGGGGCGTGGCCAGCTGGCTCGGGTAGCACTACAACCATTGGGCTTTTAATGCCTGCAATTTGGCCGGATCTCCGCTAAACTCTGCCACCTTTTCTCGATGGGCATGGCTGTGCCGCGTCCATCACCCCCCATTTTTTAGTACTTTTGGAGCCGCTCATGCCGTTAGTGGGACATCAACACCAGATCGAGATCCTGGAACTGACCGACAAAGGAGATGGCAAAGGACGCCTGTTCGATCGCCCCCTGTTTGTCGAAGGTCTGCTGCCCGGTGAGCAGGCGCTGGTGGAGCTGACCGAGGTCAAGCCGAACTATCTGCACGGCAAGGTCACCGAGCTGCTCCAGCCCTCTGCCGATCGGGTTGCCGATTTCTGCCCCAACACCGAGTGCGGTGGCTGTCAGGTGCGCCCGCTGGCCTATCCGGCCCAGCTCAAGCTCAAGCAGGCACTGGTGCAGAGCGCACTGGAGCAGGCCGGGCTGGGTGACACGCCGGTCAAGGATATCCTTGGCATGGAGAGTCCGTTCGCCTATCGCAACAAGGCCCAATATGCGGTGCGCGGCTGCGACGCCGGTGCCGAGATCGGTTTTTATCGCAAGCACTCCCACGATCTCATCACCGCCGATGACTGTGCGGTGCAGGACTCGCTCCACGTCGAGCTCAATGCTCGCGTGCGCAACTGGATGCGCGAGCATGACATCGCCGCCTATGACGAGGTGAACCACACCGGCTGCGTGCGCAACCTGATGACCCGCAAGGGCTTCAAGAGCGGCGAGCTGATGGTGGTGCTGGTGACCCTGGGCGAGGCGCTGCCGTTCGAAGCCGAGCTGCTGACCGCCCTGAGCGATCTGCCGGTCACTACCCTGGTCCAGAACATCAACGATGAGCGCACCAACCGCATTCTGGGCGCCACCAACCGGGTGCTGCTGGGGGAAGGGGTGATCCGCGACAAGATCCACGAGCTCGAGTTCGAGATCTCGCCGCTCTCCTTCTTCCAGAACAACCCGACCCAGACCGATGTGCTCTACTCCAGCGCCCTCGAGTATGCCGAACTGACCGGCAACGAGACGGTGTTCGACATCTATTGCGGTATCGGCACCATCTCCCTGTTCCTGGCTGGCAAGGCCGCCAAGGTGGTGGGGATTGAGTCGGTGGAGAGCGCCATCAGCGATGCCCGCCGCAACGCCGCCCTCAACGGCATCGAGCACACCGAATTCCACGTCGGCAAGGCCGAGCTGCTGATGCCCGAGCTGCACGCGCAGGGTGTGACCGCTGACGTGGTGGTGCTGGATCCGCCGCGCAAAGGCTGTGACAAGGCAGTGTTGCAGACCCTGGTCGCCATGGCGCCCCGTCGTCTGGTCTATGTCTCCTGCAACCCGCAGACCCTGGCCCGCGACCTTGCCTGGCTGGTCAAGCAGGGCTTCGTGCTGGACGAGGTGCAGCCGGTCGATATGTTCCCGCACTCCATGCATGTCGAGGCTGTCGCTCGCCTGAGTTTGCCAGCGAAAGCGTGATCGGGCATTGGCGCGGAGCGATTGACATGTTCCCCCTCCACGCCATGCATGTAGAAGCGGTTGCCCGTCTGAGCCTGCCCGCCAAGGCGTGAGTCATCGCCTGACATTCGCCCATAAAAAAACGACGCCAGCTGGCGTCGTTTTTTTATCTCTGCAATCGGCGGATGGGCGATTAGCTGGCGCTCTGGCGTACCTCGGCGGCGATCTGGTCGAGCAGCTGTTGCCAGCCCTGACCCAGCTCGTTCACCAGTGCGTTGTAGCCATCGGCCGGCAGTACCCGCTCCTGACGGAAGGGGGCATCACGCAGCACGGTGCCATCTTCCGCCAGCAGGCGCCAGCGACCGCTCAGCACGGCGCTGCCGTCATGACGGCCCTGAAAGCGCTCCACCAGAATGGTCAGCACCGGTCCCTTGCGGGCGCCATCCTGCCGGACCACCCAGCCCGGCAGGCGGGTGGAGAGGCCATTGAGGGTGAGCTGGTTGAGCTGATCGTCCAGCGCACCGGCCCAGCGATGGTACTCGGTGAAGTGCAGCTCCTGCCCTTCCAGCTGATAGACCAGACTGATCCGGTCGAGCTGGCTGGCCAGCGCCACCGGGCGCAGCACCAGCTGGTGCTGCGGTTGGGCCGGAGCAGCAACGGGTTGCTGGCTGTCGGCATCGAGCGAGTAGTAGTGCAGGCTTGGCTGGCTGCTGCAACCCGCCAGCAGGCCCAGCAGGGCCAGCGTCAGGATCTCTTTTTTCATTGTTTGCCTCGCTTGGGCTCAGGGTCCGATGGATGCGCGCGATCGAAGATCAGCGAGCTGGGCTGCTCGTTGAGGGAGTGCACCAACGGTTGCAGTTCGCGCATCAACTGATTGAGGGTCTGCACCGACTGACGCAGGTCCTGATTGGTCTGCGACTGGGCATCATAGGCCTGCAAGGTCTCCTGCAACTGCTTGAGGCTCTCGTTGAGCGAGGCCGGCAACTGTTGGGTAGAATCCTTGGCGGTGAGCTTGTTCAGGTTGGCGCTGACTGCACTGATGTTCTTCAGGGTGCCATCCAGCGTCGTGAGTGACCCGTTGACCTTGGTCAGGGTGGCCGCCATGTCCATGTCGACAAACTTGTCGAGGATGAGGTTCACCTTGCGCTCGATCTGATCCAGCCCGCCCTGCACGGTGGGGAAGACCTGATAACCGGCCAGCTTGGCCTGCTCGAAGCGCGGCGCGTCCGGATAGAAGTTGAGATCGATGATCTTGCCGCCGGTCAGCAGGCTCGAGGTCTTGAGGCTGGCACGCAACCCCTCCTTGAACTGCTTGCCGAACAGGGCACGCCACTGATCCTTCTCCGCCTTGGCATAGCGGTGGGAGAGGCGCTGCACCTCGATGCGGGCCAGCACCGGGATCTGACGGTTCTTGAAGATCTGCACGCCCTTGTCCTCGATGAGGTAGGGGGCAGAGATGACGGTACCGACCCGGATGCCGCGATACTGCACCGCCGCGCCCGGATGCAGGCCACCCACGTTGTCATCGAACAGGAAGACGTAGTCGATGAACTGATCCAGACTACCGGCCAGCACGCTCGCCTCATCCTGGAACAGGGTGAACCCTTCCATCTGTTTGACCGGCTCGCCAGGCGCCCAGCCGGGTGGCAGACCCATGGTGATGCCGCCGTCGAGCAGGCTCTCCAGCGAATCCATCTTCACCTTCATCCCCTCGCTGCTCATGGAGACTTCAAAGCCCGGCGTCATCCAGAAGCGGGAGTTGCTGCTCACCAGAATGTCATAGGGGGCGTGGATGAAGATTTGATACTGCATCTCGCTCTTTTCCGGCAGGAACTTCGCCTCTTCCACCTGACCTATGGTGAAGCCCTGATAGTTGATGGGGGAGCCTTCCCCCAGCGCGCGGGTGTCGCGACTGCTGAGGGTGAGGCGTAGTCCCTTGGCATCCAGCGAGGCGAGCGGCGGCTTGTCGAGCATGGCGTATTCGTCCCGCGCCCGCCCTTTCTTGCCGGGTGAGAGCTCGATGTAGGCGCCGGAGAGCAGGGTGCCGAGGCCGGAGACCCCGTCACGGCCAACCCGGGGTTTGACCACCCAGAACTGGCTGTCACCGCGCAGCATGCCGGAGGCGGCATTGCTCAGCCGCCCCTTCAGCACGGCGTGGCTGTAGTCTTCGCTCAGCTCGACGGCTTCGATGCGGCCGACATCCACTTCGCGGGAGCGGATCACCGTCTTGCCAGCGACGATGCCTTCGGCGGTGGCGACTGTCAGGGTGAAGCTGGGGCCCTGGGAGTACCAGTGCTGGAACAGCATCCAGAGACCGATGAACAGCGCCAGCAGGGGCACCATCCAGATTGCGGCAGCAGAGCTCAGAAAGTCAGAGCCCGGTTTCCACCTTTTTTTACGCTCACTCACGTTCGCGTTCTCCTTGTTGTAAATCCCAGATCAGGCGGGAGTCGAAACTCATGGCGGCGACCATGGTGATCAGCACCACACCTGCAAATGCGACGGCCGCAGGGCCGGGGTAGATGGTCATCAGATTGTCGAGCCGGATCAGGCCCGCCAGAATGGCCACCACGAAGACGTCGATCATCGACCAGCGTCCGACAAATTCAGTCATGCGATAGAGTTTGAGCTTGCCGAGGGGGGAGGTGACATTGCCGCGCTGCACCATATAGCAAAGCCAGAATAGCGCCAGTATTTTCACCAGCGGCACCACCACGCTGGCGAAAAAGATCACCGCCGCGATGGGGTAGGAGCCCATGGCCCAGAGCAGCACCACGCCGCCAAGGATGGTGGAGGGGCTGTCATCGCCGAGAAACACCGTATCCATGATGGGATAGAGGTTGGCGGGCACATAGAGAATGGCGGAGGTAAACAGCAGCGCCCAGGTGCGGTTCAGGCCGCCCGGCTTGCGGGCATGCAGGTGACCGCCGCAGCGGGAGCAGCTGTGGCTGCCCACCTCGCTCAGGGCGCCACAGATGTGGCAGCCCACCAGGCCGGATTCCAGCGCGCCCGCGTCCGGGTCGATCTCCCGCGGTGCGGTGGGGCCGAACAGCCGCTGCCACAGCCACATCTGATCCAGCGAGGAGATCATCTTGATGAGCAGCACCGTGTAGCCGACGAAGGCCCAGAACGACAGCCCCATCTTGATGTCGGCCATCCCCATCAGCTTGACCAGCGAGATGAGTACCCCCACCAGAAAGACATCCACCATCAGCCAGGGTTTGATCCGGCAGAGCAGACGGCCGAGGGAGCGCAGGGCATTGCTGTGCAGATCTTTATCGACTCGCCACAGCACCAGCATGATGGAGCCCATGTAGACCAGTGGCAGGCCGATCAGGGTGAGGCTCAGTACCGCGCCGAGAAACAGATAGCCCTCATCCACCAGGGTGGTGATGCTCTGCAGAAAAGTCATCTCCTGACCCACCCCTTTGGCCGAGAAGGACATAAAGGTGAAGGCGTTGGCGAGTACGAACATGATGAGCGCCGCGAACCCGTAGGCGATCGGCCGCAACTCCTGCTGTGGCAGGTGGCGACTCAAGGTGTGTCCGCAACGGGGACAGCAGCTGGCCTGCCCCACCTCGAGCGGGGTGGCCGGGATCAGCAGGTCACACTCTTCGCAGGCAGTGGCATCATGGACATAGGTGGTGTGGTGTTGGTGTGAAACCGGATGCAAGATAAAACCCCAGATAAGGCCCGTAGAGGAGCCAGAATTGGCAATTATCGCAGTTGTACTGGTCAGCGACCAGCCCCCGGAGGCCGCTATTGCTGGCGGGAGTGAGAATGACTTTGACAAGCCAGTGACCATTTAGCACAATCAAACGCCACTTTTTTTCAGCGGGACAATAATTTATGACAACTGAATCCCCAAGCTACTCCACCATTGAGCAAGCCTTCTCCCTCGGGAACGGGCAAGATTCTGCCCTCAACTGGTTGCGCAAGAACCGCAGTCAGGTTGCTATTTTTCTGGTGAGCGGCATCAAGCTGGAAGGCACCATCAGCGGGTTTGATCAGTACAGCGTGCTGCTGACGGACGCCCATGGCAACCAGCAGCTGGTCTACAAGGCCAAGATCTCCACCATCGCCATGCACACTGGCCGTCCGCAGGTGAACATCCAGCGCGCCCGCAAGCCGCGCGTCTCCATGGCGCCGCGCCCCCACGGTGCGCCGGGTCGCTATGACGACAATCAGGGCGGCGGCAACAACGAGTAATCGTCTGCTCCGCACTCCCCGTTGACGCGCCCTGCGTCAGCGGCTGACGGAACCTGCTCTCATTTTCAATCATGTCCCGTATGAGAGCCGGTTCCGGTTATCGCCCCTTGCAGGGCGATATTTTTTTCCGCACTACTCCGTTATGCCAACCGGTCCGTTATGCCAACCGGTTTGCCCTCTTTGACCATGCAGGTCTGCATCCCGGCAGCCTCGCCCGCCTGTACGCCGATGCCGGTATCTTCAAACACCAGACAGCCTGACGGCGCGACCCCCAGCTTGCTGGCGACCAGCAGGAAGGTATCCGGGTTGGGTTTGTGCAGCTCTACATCGTCCGCCGTGACCACCACGGAGAAGTAGCGATCCAGCCCGGTGTTGCGCAGTACCGCCTCGGCGTTGACGCGGGGTGAGCCGGTGCCGATCCCCATCGGGATGACACCGTGATAGCGTTCGACCAGCGCCAGCATGGCCGGAAAGACGGTCGCCTTGTGCAGGTTGGCCACATAGTGGGCGGTTTTGCAGCGGGTCACGTCGACAGGATCGAGGGGGAGCTGTTGCTCCTGTGCCACCAGCAGGGCAATCTTGCGGCTCGGCATGCCGCCCAGTTCATAGAACCAGTCGGCATCGAAGTGAAAGCCAAACTCGCGGGCGGTGTGCTCCCAGGCGGCGAGGTGCAGCGGCATGGAGTCGACCAGGGTGCCATCAAGGTCAAAGACCAGGCCTTGGAATCCGGAAAGGGTCATGGTGCGGGTCTGTCTCTGAAAAAAGGGAGCCCATTCTAGCCAGTGGCTCCCCGGCTCGCCATCACCTAGCTGGTGAGAAACGCTTGCCCCCACATTTGTGCCTGAAAATAGATGGGGGTGAGTTTGGCCGGATCGAGCTGGTATTGGGGCGCCAACTGCGCCAGCAGGGGCCAGTTACCCTGTTCATAGGTGCTGACCAGCTGGAACAGGTGAAACAGTGGCCCTTCCCGCAATTCGATGGCGCGCTTCACATTCTTTGGCAGGTGAGCCATCAGCGGTTCCGACAGCATGGCGCCATCGAGCACCAGTCCCACCAGAAAGGCCCAGCTTGCCTCCGCTTTACCGAGGGCGGTGAGGGCAATCAACTCGCAGAAGCGGCCGCGGGCGATGGCCATGCGGGTGCAGGCCTCCGGCATATGCTGGCTCACCCTGGCCAGACCGTTGATCAGCACGAACTTGCGGATCTCCTGCTCTCCCAGATAGGAGAGGGCGCGGGGCACCGAGGTGATGGGGGCGGCATGATCGAAGCCGGGGGCATTGACGTAGGTGAGCAGCAGACCGGGTAGCCAGGCATCCTGCTCCAGCAAGCGAGCAACTTGGGCGAAGGAGAACTCCTCATGGCAAATGAGCTGGAGGATCTGCTGTACCAGCGCCATGTCGGGCTGGTTGGCCCGCTGGTTGACCAGCTCGGGGCGGGCGAGAAAGCCGCCGGCAAAGAAGTCGACACCCGCCTCCCGCAGCGGAAGAAAATCCTCCCAGGTTTCGATATCCAGCGCCATCCGCTTGTGGTCGGTGGGCTGGCAGATCCCCTCTTCCCCCATCCAGAACACCAGCAGGCGGCTGGCACCAAGCCAGCGCGGATCCCGCGTCGCACCGTGCACCGCCAGTCTGCGCCGACTGTCACGCCACTGCTCCAGCACCGGGAACGAGCTGGGCAACCTTTCGCTCGATGCTTCAACCAGCGGGATCGCATCCTGATCCAGCAGCAGGGGGCGCTGTTCATCGAGCTGTTCATGAGTGAAGGGCACCAGATATTGGCGCCCCTGCGCCAGCAGGCGGCAATGTTGGGCCAGTGAGGGCCACTCGGCCGGTGAGCTGAGCTGATAGTCGATGCCGTAGGCTACCAGGGCCAGGCGACGATTGAAGATGGGGTAGCGACGCAACAGCATGGGATCACCGATAGGCCAGAGTGCGTGCCCTCCCTTGTGACTTGGCGTGGTAGAGCGCCTGGTCAGCCTGTTCGGTCAGGGTCTGCCATGCTCCGTCCTGGGAGGGGACAAGATAGCTAAAGCCTATGCTAACCGTAATGAAATCAGCAACCCGCGAGGTGGGATGGGGCAGTTTTAATTGAGCCAGCCGGTCGTGGATCCGCCGGGCCAGTTGTTCGGCCTCACCGGGTTGGGGGGCGCAGAGCAGGATGACGAACTCCTCCCCGCCGTAACGGGCCACCAGATTGGTACCGCGTCGCTCCGCATCCCGCAGCACATGGGCCACCTGTTGCAGGCAGAGATCTCCCTTGGCATGGCCGAAGTGGTCGTTGTAGGCCTTGAACTCGTCGACGTCGATCATCAATACCGCCAGCAGGTTCTGGGTGCGCCGTGCCCACTCCCACTCCCGTTGCATGGTGATGTCCCACTGGCGCCGGTTGGCGATGCCGGTGAGGGGATCCTCCAGCGACAGCAGGGAGAGGCGGTGATTGGCCTCCTCCAGCGCCCGGTTGGTCTCGGCCAGTTGCATGGTGCGCTCGGCGACCCGGGCTTCCAGCTGGCGGTTGAGGGTTTCCAGCTGCTCCTGAGTGCGCTGGCGGATCAACAGTTGCGACAGGATGGCGGCGTACTGCTTGAAGATCTCGCTCTGATAGGCCTTGAGTGGCCGGTGCCAGAGCAGGTTGTCGGCGGCAATCCAACCGATGGGGGTGGCGCCATCCCACAACGACACCATGGCGTTCCAGCCACGGCCCACCTGCTGCTTCTCGTAGTAGAGGGGGGTATCTTCCAGCACCAGCACGTAATCCTTGCGCTTGAGCGCCTCCTGCACCGTGGGGTGATCCGGAATGGGGCTGATGAAGTTGTGCTCATCCATCAGCTCACCCTCTTCGCTGGTGCCCCAGGTGCCGCGCATGGTCTTGCCATCAGGTTCGATCAGAAAGATGGCGACCCGGTCGAACTGCAGCTCCTGGCGGGCCAGCTGCACGGCGTCCCGCAGCAGATCGTTCTCGCTGCGACTGCGGGAGAGGGTGACGCTGACCATGTGCAGCGCCTGCAACATGGTGAGGAAGGAGCCTTGCAGCGCCTGACTCTGTACCAGATCGGTCTGGGTGTGTAGTCGCTGGTCCCGCTCCTGATCGACCTGGCAGGAGAGCAGGTGATTGCTCAATTCGGCGGTCAGATAGTGGATAAGAAGCTGGATGCCCTGACGCTGGTGGGAGGAGAGGCGGTCGATGCGGCGGCGGGTCTCCAGATAGATGACCCCTTCCAGTTTCATGTGGCGTTTGAGGGGAAAGCAGGCGCGCAGCTGCGGCTGGGCGGGTTCCACATTTTCGCCGGGATCTGGCGGTGGCGTGATCTGCTCGATCACCAGCTGTCCTTTGCCCATCGCCTTGTCGATCAGGTGGTGGGGTAGGGTCAATTGCTCGAGATGGGCGAGGTCCAGCGTGGTCAGCCCCTGATCCAGCTGAAAGCTGTAGAGCTGCGGTTCGGGGGCTTTCAGCCAGAGGTAAAGGCGTTCGGCATCGGTCTTTTCACGGATGGTGGCGAGGCTCACTTCGCATAGCTGGGCGAAGCTGGTGAAGTGTTCCGGGTCCCATTCCTGCATACCAATATCCCTTGGGTTGTACCCAAGCGAGTATAGAGATATTTCTCTTTGATTAATATGTCAAAAAGGAGAGGCAGCGCACAAAATGGTTTCTTTCAGGTCTATTCGTGGCAGCGTTCACTGCTGGCTCTGCCAATCGTGGTGAGAACGGCGTGCCGCGGCATCGTTAATGGCGGGGTGTTAGGGGGGGGCAAAAAAGAGAGCCCGCACGATGGCGGGCTCTCGGGCAGACTGCTCTGCGCGGCTTATTCTGCCTTGGGGGCAGCGTCCGCAGCTGTCTCACTGCTATCGGCTGGCGCACTCTCGGCAACCGGCGCTTCCGGTGCCGGGCCCGGCACCAGCGCGACCGCCGGTTTGGCGATGAGGGAGCGGGTCTCTTCCACCGCTTCGCTCAGCTTGACCTCGATGATCTGGCCCAGCTCGTAGACCACTTCGGTCTTGTCCAGATAGACGCGGCCGTTGTCCCAGTTGCACTCCAGGCGATCCTTGTTGTCGAGGATATGACGGGCGGGCATGAAGACCACGGCGCCGTTCTCTTGCAGACGCAGCTTAAGGCCAGCACGCATCACGTCGATGATCTCGGCGTTGAACACCTTATCGGTGCCTGCATCGGCTTTCAGATAACGGACATAGAGCCAGTCACCGATGTCGCGCTCCACCATGCGGTGCAGGCGACGGCAGGCGGTCAGATGCTCGGTCAGCTCTGCGCTCGGGCGCTCGCCCGGGGTCTTGCCGGCGATAACCGCCTTGAGCAGACGGTGGTTGACCATGTCGCCGTATTTGCGAATAGGTGACGTCCAGGTGGCGTAGGCATCCAGACCCAGGCCGTAGTGGGCGCCCGGCTCGGAGGACATCAGCGCATAGCTCTGGAAGCGGCGGATCTTGCCATCCAGCCAGCGGGTGTCGAGGTTGTCGATCCAGCGGCGCAGGGCGCAGAAGCCGGTCAGGCTGGCAATCTCGTCACGCTCGAACGGGGCCTCGGCACTTTTCAGCAGGTCGATGGCGCCGTCGAGGGACTCTTCGTCAAAGCCGGTGTGGACGTTGAAGATACCGTAACCGACGCTCTTGCCCAGCACGCGACCGGCGCAGATGTTGGCGGCGATCATCGACTCTTCCACCATGCGGTTGGCGATGCGGCGCGGCTCGACGTGGATGGCCAGCACTTCACCATTCTCGCCCAGCTCGAAGTCGTAGTCGGGACGATCCGGGAACACCAGCGCGTGCTCGGTGCGCCATGCGATGCGCGCTTCGGTCATCGCCTTCATCAGCGGCAGCTGGGCCAGTACACCAGCGTCGATGGTCAGCGCTTTGCCATGCTCGGCCCAGTCGGAGACGTCGTCATAGCTGAGGCGGGCGTGGGAGCAGATGCGGGCGGCGAAGAACTCGGTCTCCTCCATCAGCAGGCCATCTTCGGCGATGTGCAGGCGGGCGCACAGGGTATTGCGCTCCTCGCCCTCTTTCAGGGAGCAGAGCTCGTCGGAGAGGGTGCGCGGGATCATCGGCACGTTGCGGCCCGGCATGTAGACGGTAAAGGCGCGCTGGGCGGCCTCTTTGTCCAGCTCGCTCCCTTCGGCCACATAGGCGGTCGGGTCGGCGATGGCGACCAGCAGCTCCCAGCCGTTGTCCAGCTTACGGATGGCCAGGGCGTCATCCATATCCTTGGTCTTGGCGCCGTCGATGGTGAAGAAGGGAACCTCGGTCAGATCGGTGCGGGGCAGCTCCTCCTCTTCGATCACCCTCCACTCCGGCAAGTCAGCCGGTTCGACCTGAGCCAGATTGTGGCGTGCCAGCACCACCCACCAGGGCACATTGTGATCTTCCCGGGCGGCGATCTTCTGGATGATCTCGGCAGAGAAGTTGCCGTCGACCAGCGCATGGCGCTTGAGGGTGGCCACCACCCAGTCCCCTTCCTTGAACTCTTTCTCATCCAGACCCTTCTTGACGCGGGCCTTGATGGCATCCTTGATCAGCGGGTGGTCGGCCACCACGTTGAGGCGGTCACGGAACATTTTGACCCGGGCCACGAAGCGGGTGACGGACTGCTCCAGCAGGGTATCCGGCTCGGCCACTTCCTTCTCTTTTTCGGTGCGGATCAGGGCGGTCACCCGGTCACCGTGCATCACCTTCTTCATGTAGGGAGGCGGCACGAAATAGCTGGTCTTCTCATCGACTTCCAGAAAGCCGAAGCCCCGGTCCGAGGCGCGGATAACACCCTCTTTCTTCGGGATGTTTTCGCGGATTTGTTGCTTGAGCTGGGCCAGCAGCGGATTGTCTTGGAACATAAGTGAGGAACCTGAAGTGAAAAACCTGGGTGGAGACCTGATGAAGGATCGCCCAGCACTATACGTTTTTACCCCTCCAAAGCCAAGGTGAATGGCCTGCTCAGCGTGGTTTCAGCCACCTGTGTGCATGGTCGATGAGCCGTAAGGAGAGTTGTTTGTGCACCCCTTTCTCCAGTACCCAGCGGTGCCAGTAGA
Source organism: Aeromonas finlandensis (assembly GCF_000764645.1). Lineage (GTDB taxonomy): Bacteria > Pseudomonadota > Gammaproteobacteria > Enterobacterales > Aeromonadaceae > Aeromonas > Aeromonas finlandensis. The sequence continues at coordinate 17,289 of NZ_JRGK01000031.1, read as the reverse complement.
GTCGTTCCATCAAGGTGTGTTCGGGGCTGAGATTGACCAGTGACCCGGCTTCCAGCTGGTCTCTGATCTGTAATTCGGGGATGAGACAATTGGCCAGTCCCTGTTCGGCCATGGCGACGAAGGCTTCCGATGAGTGGACGGTATGGCAGGGGTAGCCACCGGGTTCCAGCCCAAAGTGGCGGCTCATAAAGCTCACATGCATGTCATCGCGTTGATCGAACGCCACCGCCGGTGCTTTGGCCAGCGCCTCCCGGGTCAGGCCGTGGGGGAAGTGGCGCGCTACAAACGCGGGGCTGGCGGTGAGCAGATAGTTCATCTCCCCAAGCTCGTCGACGCAGCAACCTGCCAGCGGCTGGGGGTGCAGGCTGACCGCGCCGAAGGCTTGACCCTCGCGCACCTTGTCGAGGGTGCGGCTCTCGTCATCCACCAGCAGGTTGAGCTCGATGGGGTGCTGCTGCAACAAGGGGGCGATGGCGGGCAGAAACCAGGTGGCCAGGCTGTCGGCGTTGACGGCGATGCTGATCCGGATCGGCCCTTGTGGCTCGTCGGGGGCCAGCTCGCCCGCCAGTTCGATCTCGAGCTGCTGCACCTGACGGTAGTGGGCCAGCAGTTTCTCTCCCAGCGGGGTGGCCTGCAACGGCTGGCTGCGAATGAGCAGCGGCTCGGCAAATTGCTGCTCCAGCTGCTTGATCCGCTGGGAGATGGCCGATTGGGTGAGGTGCAGCGATTTGGCTGCCCGATCGAAGTTCTGCTCCTGCAGTACCGCATCCAGCGCTCGCAGCAGTTTGTAGTCCAGCTCTTTCATCCTCTTTCCCCTCCCGGTGCATCAGGGCTGACTCTACGTCAGTCGGGTGGGGACAACAATGGTCGGAGGCTCATGGTCAAGGGATACCCGATATCTCCCCGGCTGTGATTTTTGACAGTAGTGGTCAGGCCATTGAGGGAGGATACTCTCTGGTGCCGCATGGGGCAGCCCTGCGCAGATCGTAGCGACATCTTTATCCCGGGTCTGTTGTCCCGGGATTTTTTATATCTGGGCGGCCAGTTCGCGCGAGCGAGGAGTATCCGTTTGATAGTGACCGATGAGCGGTTGCGAGACCGCGCGAGCAAATCGCTCATCCAGATGGAAGCGCAGGCCGACACCCTTCACCGCACCGAGATCTACCGCTTGGCGGTGGCCCAGACGAGCCATTGGTATTCCGAGACGGCGGAAAATGCGTTCTGCGGGCAGGCTGGCTACACCAACAAACTCTTTGATGCCGTTGGCTGTCGCAAACGCATAGGCTTCGCGAAGGAGTACGCAGGTCAGCTCGCTGACACCATTGGTCATGCACGGAGCGCGGGTCGCATCGATAGCCAGACGGGTGAGTTCCCAGATATAGGGAGTGCGTGGCGCGCTTTCACCGGCAAGGGCGGTGGGAAAAATGGTGGGCAACATATAGGCGTTGGCACAGCTGAGCAGACGGATGCAGGCGCAGACCCCTTGTTCATCCTCGATCAGCACCCAATGAGTGTCCGGCGTGTCAAAGCTGTCGCGTTCCAAACCGTGGTAAGACTCGACGTCCCAGCCTAGCCGGTCGGAAAAGACGCGATTTCGAAATTGATAGAGTTCGTTCTCTACGGCGTTTCGTGGGTGATCTCTCAATTTTCCTTTGAAAACCAACATTATGAACTCTCTCTCTGCCTGTTCGCCGTTATAATCAGAAGCTTGGCCAGGGGGGCTAGCATATGAAACAAGAGCAACTGTTTGAGTATCTGGAACATTTCACTTCGGTGACGGATGGTGACCGTCTTGCCGGATTGATTGGTCGCTTCACGGTCGATATGGGTTATGACTATTACGGCTTTACCCTGATCCTTCCGATGTCTATGCAAAGACCCAAAGTGGTGCTGTTTAATCAGTGCCCTATCTCTTGGGTACAGACCTATACCGATAACAACATGCTGGCGTGCGATCCTGTGATTCAGCTGGCCCGCAAGCAGACGCTGCCCATCTACTGGAACCGCCTCGATGAGAGAGCCCGCTTTCTGCAAGAGGGAAGCATGGATGTGATGGGACTGGCCGCCGAGTTCGGGCTGCGCAATGGCATCTCCTTCCCCCTGCACGGTGCCGCCGGGGAGACCGGTATCCTCTCCTTCATCACGTCCGAGCGGGCTTCGAGCGATCTGCTGCTGGAGTCCTCGCCCATCCTCTCCTGGATGTCTAATTACATCTTCGAGGCGGCTATTCGGGTTGTGCGCCTGAGGGATTCGGATCAACAAGCCGCGTTGACGGATCGTGAGACCGAATGCCTGTTCTGGGCCAGTGAGGGGAAAACGTCGGGAGAGATCGCCTGCATTTTGGGGATCACCGAGCGTACGGTGAATTACCACCTCAATCAGGTCACTCGCAAAACCGGCTCAATGAATCGTTATCAGGCCATTGCCAAGGGGGTTAGCAGTGGCATCTTGATGCCGAATCTTGAACAGGTGGTTGTCACCAACTTCCCCAAGCTGATGCAATAGAACCTGCTGATTTTCGGGGCTGAGCGGCGGACTCTCAATTGTCAGATCCTGCTATTGACTATTGGTTTCGGATGGGGCTTAGCCCTGCAGGGGCGAGTCCGGCTTATTAGCAAAATGAATCAATTAGTAAATCAATGAATTTCTCTGGATCGTCAGCCCTCGCTATAGTGCCGTCCATTCATCACGTTGAACGGTACTCTTATGCTCGCCACTACCCTGCAAGGCTTTACCCTCGGTCTGGCCATGATTATTCCCATCGGCGCCCAGAATGCCTTTGTGCTGAGCCGGGGCATTCATCGTAATCACCATCTTCTGACCGCCACGCTTTGCAGTCTCTGTGACCTGGTGCTGATCGGGATCGGGGTATTTGGCGGGGCCAACCTGCTGGCTGCCAACCCCATTGGTATGGCACTGCTCACCTGGGGTGGCGTGCTATTCCTCGGCTGGTTCGGGGTTCGCTCCCTGCGCAGTGCCTGGCACGGGCAGGGGGAGGGGCTTGCCGACTCTCCCCGGCTGATGGGGGCCAAAAGCGTGCTGGCGATGACGCTGGGGGTTACGCTGCTCAATCCCCACGTCTATCTCGATACCTTGATGCTGCTCGGCTCCCTTGGCAGTCAGGTGAGCGAGTCCCTGCGCCCGGCCTTTGCGGCGGGGGCCATGCTTGCCTCGCTGGTGTGGTTCTACTCGCTGGCGTTGGGGGCGGCGGCGCTGGCGCCCTGGTTGGCTCGTGGACGGGTACAGCGGGGAATCGATCTGCTGGTCGGTATCATCATGCTGAGCCTGGCTGTTCAGCTGGCCAGAGGAAGTTAAGGCTGCCGGGTTGAGCGCCCGGTAACAAAAAGATGCCACTCACATGAGTGGCATCTTTGCTATTGAAGGGGGTCAGACCCGGAACTGGGAGAGCAGGCGCTGTTGCAGCAGGCTGGCCTGATGGAGCGAGGAGGCGAGCTGCAGGCACTCCTGCGCCTCCTGTTCGCCGGTTCTGGCTTGCAGGCTGATACCGGAGACCTTGTCAGAGGAGTGGCTCAGGGTGTGTGACAGCTGACCGGTAGCCACGGCCACCTGTTGCACCATGTCGGCCAGCTGGTCGATGGCGCCTTCCACCTTGAACAGGATCTGCTTGGTGTTCTCGGAGTCCTGCATGCCGGACTCCACCGTCTTGAGGTTGCGCTGCATCATCAGGTAGGCGGTCTCGGTCTGCTGCTGGATGCTGCTGATCACCTGGCTGATCTCGGCGCTGGAGGTGGCGGTGCGGTTGGCCAGGGTACGCACCTCGTCAGCCACGACGGCAAAGCCGCGCCCCATCTCGCCTGCGCGGGCAGCTTCGATGGCCGCATTGAGGGCCAGCAGGTTGGTCTGCTCCGAGATACTGCTGATGGTGGAGATGATCTGGCCAATCTGACCCGCCTGCTCCTTGAGGGAGTTGATGGCGATGGCGCACTCGCTCACCTCCTGCACCACCCGCTGCATGCCCGCGCTGGCAGAGGCGACGTATTGACTGCTTTCGGTGGTCAGCTGGCGCACCTCGTTGGCATTGTGGGCCGCCATGCTGCAGTTGTCCGAGATACCGGTGGCGACCTGCACCATCTGTTCACTGTCGTGGTGCAGGGCCAGTGCGTGTTCGGCTGTCTGGCGGCTGCTCTGGCTGATCGCTTCGACCCGGTTGACCGAGGTGTGAACGTGTTCACTGATGTGCTGGTTGTTGTCCATGGTGGAGCTGATCATCTTCTGCAATTTCTCGATGAAGCGATCCACGCTGTTGGCCAGCGAACCTATCTCATCATCCCGCCGCAGGTTGATGCGGGCGTTGAGATCCCCCTCGCCAGCGGCAATGTCCTGCATCCGTTTGTCCACCTGCAGTAGCGGGGTCACCAGCTTGCGGGTCAGCCAGAGGCCGCAGAGGGTGACGATCAGCAGGCTCATGAGCAGGCCGCTGAAAAGTTGGGTGTTGGTGTGGCTGATGATCTCATTGAGCTGTGCCACCTGATCTTCCACGGTGGCGTCGCCCTTGGCTTCGACATCGATCAGCTGTTGTTGCAGTTGATCTGCGCTCTTTTCATAGATCGCTTGCTGGGTCTGGTAGTTGGCGAGGGCAGTCAGCCAGTTGCCCAGCAATTGCTTGTGGCGCGCCAGCAGTTCACGGTATTGGCTTGCCAAGGTATGGCCGCTGAATTCGCCGCTGCCATCCACATCGAACAGGCCGGTGGCCAGCATCCGGCTCACGGCACTTTCATAGAAGTCGCTGGCTTCTTGCAACTCGCTATTGATGGCATCTGAAATGCCGAGTCTGCGCATCTTCTCCAGCGCATAGAGTTGCCGTAAAAAGCCGATATTGGCCTCCATGCCGCCGTCGGCCGCTTCCCAGCGGGTTGCCAGCCCGCCGTTCCAGCTGATGGGCTGATCTGGAGACTGGGTCAGCGTTTCGACGGCTCCATCCCCGATCACCTCCAGCTGGGCCGACAGGCGTGCCAGGCGATCGGCATTGTCCCGCAAGGATTGATCCACATCGGTATAGCTGCGATAGAGCGTCAGCAAGGCATCTTGCTGCTGTTGATAGTCCTGTTGTTGCTGGTTCATGGCGGTGATGGCTGGCGGATTGATCAGGTTTCCCTGAGCGACCCGCTGCAGTGCATCAGCGGTTGCTGTTTTTGCTTCATTCAGTTTGCCGCTGTCGAGCGGGGTCCCGTTGAGCATCTTTTGAATATGAAGCTGTTGATGGCCCAGCTCGATGGAGCCTTCCATGGCGCCGTCGGCGGTCTGCCAGGCGGCCCCCAGTACGTAGGAGAGCAGATCAGCCAGTCGCTGGCTGCCATACCAGCCCACGACCCCCATGCCCAGTGTGCAGCCGAGCAAGATGGCAAGCCCCAGATTGGAGGTGGTAACAATTTTCATGTGATGGCCTTCCTTGGTATCGACAGTGGCACAAATTTTGGTTCCGAACGGATTTAGTTTAGTGGCTTATGCTCCGCTCAGAGTTTTGTTTGGTGCCGGAATATCCCGTGCACTGGTAGCACGGGATCAAGCATGGTGGCTAATTGCATAAAAAGCCGCTCTGACCACTCTTTGCTTCAGGCCCTATGCTGGATACTTATCCAGTTATTCTTTATGCTATGAGCCAATTTACGAATAGCTGTATTGGTGAGGAGAGAGCCGTGATCGGTCGCTTGAGAGGCATTGTCATTGAAAAGCAGCCCCCTGAGGTCTTGCTGGAAGTGGGCGGGGTTGGCTACGAGGTGCAGATGCCGATGAGCTGCTTCTATGATCTGCCGGAGATCGGCAAGGAGGCGACCATCCATATTCACTTCGTGGTGCGGGAAGACGCCCAACTGCTCTATGGTTTCACCCACAAGCAGGAGCGGGCGCTGTTTCGCGAGCTGATCAAGACCAACGGGGTTGGCCCCAAGCTGGCGCTGGCCATTCTTTCCGGCATGACTGCCAGCCAGTTTGTCATCTGCGTCGAGCGTGAAGAGATAAGCTCCCTGGTCAAACTGCCGGGTGTCGGTAAGAAGACCGCCGAGCGGCTGGTGGTGGAGATGAAGGATCGCCTCAAGGGCTGGGTCAGTCACGACCTCTTCTCGCCGGCCATGGTCACCCTGCCAGCCAATGGGCCCGAATTGCGGGCCCCGGATGTGACCGAAGAGGCGGCCAGCGCGCTGGTGGCCCTTGGTTACAAGCCGCAGCAGGCAAGCCAGATTGTCAGCAAGATCGCCGTCGATGGGATGTCGGTGGAAGATATCATCCGTGAATCCCTGCGTAGCCTGGTGTGAGGTAGTTGATGATTGAAGCAGACCGCCTCATTTCGGCCAGCGCCGCTCGTGAGGATGACATTATCGACCGGGCGATCCGCCCCAAGAAGCTGGCTGACTACACCGGTCAGGATACCGTCTGCGAACAGATGGAGATCTTTATCGAAGCGGCGCGCCAGCGGGGCGAAGCGCTCGATCACCTGTTGATCTTCGGCCCGCCGGGCTTGGGCAAGACCACCCTCGCCAACATCGTCGCCAACGAGATGGGGGTCAATATCAAGACCACCTCCGGCCCGGTGCTGGAGAAGGCAGGGGATCTCGCCGCGCTGCTCACCAACCTCGAACCGAACGATGTGCTGTTCATTGACGAGATCCACCGCCTCAGCCCGGTGGTGGAGGAGGTGCTCTATCCGGCGATGGAGGATTACCAGCTCGACATCATGATCGGGGAGGGGCCTGCGGCCCGCTCCATCAAGCTGGATCTGCCTCCCTTCACCCTGATCGGAGCTACCACCCGGGCCGGTTCACTCACCAGTCCGCTGCGAGATCGTTTCGGCATCGTCCAGCGGCTTGAGTTCTATAACGTCAAGGATCTGACCGATATCGTCTCCCGTAGCGCCCGTTGTCTGGGGCTCGAGATGACGGAGGATGGAGCCATTGAGGTCGCGCGTCGCTCCCGCGGTACGCCACGGATTGCTAACCGTTTGTTAAGGCGGGTGCGCGACTTTGCCCAGGTGAAATCCGATGGCCGGATCGACGGCCCCATTGCGGCCCGCGCCATGGATATGCTGGATGTCGATAACGAAGGTTTTGACTTCATGGACCGCAAGTTATTGTTGGCTGTGATAGACAAGTTTATGGGGGGCCCGGTGGGTCTCGATAATCTGGCCGCCGCGATCGGGGAAGAGAAAGATACTATCGAAGATGTGCTGGAGCCTTATCTGATCCAGCAAGGGTATCTGCAACGTACACCCAGAGGACGGATTGCGACCACACGAGCCTATGCTCATTTCGGTCTTCAGCGACCAGATGAGAAGTAAAAACAGTCGTTTGAATATGAAACCGCCGTCAAAGGCGGTTTTTTATTATCCGGGCAAAAAAAAGCCCACGGCGGATGCGGTGGGCAAAGACAATTCAGGATGGATGTTCACAGACAGTGAGTGCGTCTGGACACAGACCGGAAAATAAACAGGTGAGCCGTCGCGAGCTCTCAGAGTCGATTCAGTTGATAGAGCTGAACAAAGGAAAGCTTGTAGTAACGGATGGTTTTAGCAACAAACTTTTTCATCTTCGATTCCAATAGACAGGTTCAAATTGATCGTCGAATACGTACCGTGAACCCAGATTAACCGGCCTGTATCCAAGGGTATGCCCTCACTGCGAGGCGCATTGTAGGAGTTCGAATCGACCCGGGCAAACAAGAAAAATTGCACTTTTCAAATTAGTTTATCTAATGTCTTGATTGATGAAATTGGTTCGCATGAGTATGCATTCTTTGCAGTTTTAAATTGAGTTTTCGAATCAGATTGCCTGACCCGGATAACATGGAAAAAGGAGCCTCATCCACGCTTTTCAAATTAAACAGGGTGGCGGGATGTTAAATTGTTAAATTGATTTAAATCAATGTTTTACGCTTTATCATGTTTTGTGATCCGGCTCGCGCCAATAATCGTGAAATAGATTAAAGATGGCTTTCAAGGCCATGTATGACCAGCCCTTTTACATTGATTTCAATCAAATAAAGGTGATATAAAAACCCGGTCATCATAGGCGGGAATAAATTCAAGCTGATTGTTTTGCAATTGTTAAACATTAGCTTTATTTGTGTTCCTGTATTGCCTTGTTGTTAATATTGATGGTTACTGAACGTGTTTTGTTGTGATGCGTCTCAATGGGGCCCATTCGATAACCCCCAACGGAAGCTTTGTCCTTAAAACTTAAAATAGCCGTGCCAATAATCGGTGAGGAAACATCATGATTGCTGAGCATGTGGTAGACCTATCGCGGTTCCAGTTCGCTGCGACGGCCCTTTATCACTTTTTGTTTGTACCCCTGACGCTGGGAATGGCCTTTCTCCTGGCGATCATGGAATCTGTCTATGTGATGACCAACAACACCATCTACCGGGACATGACCAAATTCTGGGGTAAGTTGTTTGGTATCAACTTTGCCTTGGGGGTCACCACAGGCCTGGCCATGGAGTTCCAGTTCGGGACGAACTGGGCTTACTACTCCCATTATGTCGGCGATATCTTCGGGGCCCCGCTGGCTATCGAAGGGCTGATGGCCTTCTTCCTGGAGTCCACCTTCGTCGGTATGTTCTTCTTTGGTTGGGATCGTCTGAGCAAGCATCAGCATCTGGTTGCCACCTGGTTGATGGCGCTGGGGACCAACCTCTCCGCCCTCTGGATCCTGGTCGCCAACGGCTGGATGCAGAACCCGGTCGGTGCCGAGTTCAACTTCGAATCCATGCGGATGGAGATGATGAGCTTCGCTGACGTGGTGCTCAACCCGGTTGCTCAGGTCAAGTTCGTCCACACTGTGGCGGCTGGCTATACCTGTGGCGCCATGTTCGTACTGGGTATCTCCTCCTACTACCTGCTGAAGAATCGTGATGTGGCGTTTGCCCGTCGCTCCTTCGCCATTGCCGCCGCGTTCGGTATGGCTTCCATCGTGTCCGTGCTGATCCTCGGTGACGAATCCGGTTACGAGACCGGTGAAGTGCAGAAGGTGAAACTGGCCGCTATCGAAGCTGAGTGGGAAACTGAACCCGCTCCGGCCGCCTTTACCCTGTTCGGTATTCCGAATCAGGAAGAGATGCGCACCGACTACGCCATCAAGATCCCCTATGCACTGGGCATTATCGCGACCCGTTCTCTGGACGGTCAGGTAACCGGTCTGAAGGATCTGAAGAGCGAGCACGAACTGCGCGTACGTAACGGTATGACCGCTTACGACCTGCTGACCAAGCTGCAATCTGGTGACAAGTCTGACGAGACCCGCGCTCGCTTCGACGAAGTGAAGCAGGATCTGGGCTATGGTCTGCTGCTCAAGCGCTACACCAGCAACGTGACCGATGCCACTGACGAGCAGATCAAGGCCGCGGTGGATGACTCCATCCCGCAGGTACTGCCGCTGTTCTTCGCCTTCCGCATCATGGTTGCCGTTGGCATGCTGATGCTGGTGCTGATTGGTATGGCCTTCTATGACAGTGCCCGTCACCAGATCGGCCAGCGCAAGTGGCTGCTCAAGGGTCTGCTGTGGGGTATCCCGCTGCCGTGGATCGCTATCGAAGCTGGCTGGTTTGTTGCTGAGTATGGTCGCCAACCGTGGACCATTGCAGAGGTGCTGCCGACCTCCCTCTCTGCATCCAACCTGGCTGCATCTGAAATCTGGTTCTCTCTGATTGGTATCTGCCTGTTCTATACCGTACTTCTGGTTATCGAGATGTACCTGATGTTCAAGTATGCCCGTCTTGGCCCCAGCAGCCTGAAGACTGGCAAGTATCACTTTGAACAGATCAAGGCATAAGGAGAGTGACCATGTTTGATTACGAAACTCTGCGTGTCATCTGGTGGGTTCTGGTCGGCGTACTGCTGATCGGTTTTGCCATCACTGACGGCTTCGACATGGGGGTAGGCGCACTGCTCCCGTTCGTCGGCAAGAAAGATGTCGAGCGCCGCGTGATGCTCAACACCATGGGGCCGCACTGGGAAGGAAACCAGGTTTGGCTGGTCACTGCCGGTGGTGCCTTGTTCGCTGCCTGGCCGATGGTGTATGCCGCGACCTTCTCCGGCTTCTACATCGCCATGATCCTGACGCTGATGGCGCTGTTCCTGCGTCCGGTCGGTTTCAAGTACCGCTCGCTGCGTGCTGACGCCAAATGGCGCAGCAACTGGGACTGGGCCTTGTTTGCCGGTAGTGCCGTTCCGCCCATCGTCTTTGGTGTGGCCTTTGGCAACCTGCTGCAAGGTGTTCCGTTCGAGTTTAACCAGTTCATGATGTTGACCTATCACGGCAACTTCTTTGGCCTGCTTAACCCGTTCGGCATTCTGGCTGGTCTGGTGAGCCTGTTCATGCTGCTCACCCAGGGCGCAACCTGGTTGATGATGAAGACCGACGGTGAAGTGCTGGCGCGTTCCCGCACTGCCGCCATGATCTGCTCACTGGTGACTCTGGTGCTGTTTGCTGCCGCGGGTTGGTGGGTAAGCGGTATGGAAGGGTATGTCATCGTCAAGGCTGCCGCGACAGACGCGGTATCCAACCCGATGAACAAGGAAGTTGTCCTGCAGGCTGGTGCCTGGATGAACAACTACACCCTCTATCCGTGGATGGTGGCTGCCCCTGTACTGGGTCTGGCCATGAGCCTGCTGACTGCGCTGTTTGCCAGAATGAACATCGGCTGGCTGGCGTTTACCAGCTCCTCGCTGGCGATTGCCGGGGTCATCCTCACTGCCGGTTTCTCCATGTTCCCGTTCGTGATGCCCTCAAGCCTTGAGCCGTCATTGAGTCTGACCATGTGGGATGCTACCGCCTCTTTCAACACCTTGCAGGTGATGACTGTGGCTGCAGCGATCTTCGTACCGATTGTGCTGGGTTACACCATCTGGACTTACATCAAGATGTTTGGCCGGGTAACCAACAAGCACATCGAAGATAACCAACAATCTCTCTATTAAGAGGTGCGCTGACAATGTGGTATTTCACCTGGATCCTGGGGCTGTTGCTGGCCTGTGCATTTGGCATCATCAATGCGCTGTGGCTGGAACACACCGAGAACATGGATCGTCAGATCGATGAAAACAAGTGATCGACTCGCCAGGCTGGCCGCTCCACTGGAGCGCCAGCCGTGGCAGGGGTTGATGTTACTCGCGGCGGCCTTGTTGGCCGTCGCTATTTTACAGGCCCCCAATCTGATCGCGGCCAATACCAGCGAGCATGGTCACTGGCTTGCTCCCTGGCTGATGTGGGCCGTCTGTTGTGGCGTACTTAACGGGCTTGGCTTTCATCTGAAAAGTCTGCCCGGACGTGTGCTGTTCAACCCCTGGCTCGCCTGGCCCAGTTTGTTGTATGGCCTCTGGCTGACACATTCATATTTCCTTTCATAAAAAACGGGGGGAGGCAGGATTTCCCTGTCTCCCCCTGCTTCTTTCCTATTCAGCCCTGCGCTATGATAGCCCCCCATCTGACTGTCGAATGGATCACAGATTGTTATGGGGGAAGTCTTTGAGTTTCCGGTGCGAGTCTACTACGAAGATACCGACGCCGGGGGCATCGTCTACAACGCCAATTATCTCAAGTTTATGGAACGTGCTCGCACCGAGTTTCTTCGTGCCAAAGGGGTCGAACAGGACGTCTTGCTGCAGGAGGGATATGCCTTCGTGGTGAGCCGAACTGAGATCGATTTCCGCTCGGCGGCCCGTTTTAATGAACTATTGAATGTATTAACGCAAGTGATTGAAGTGAAACGCGCATCCCTGCGCTTTTCGCAGCAGATCCTGGCGGCTGATGGACGACTCGTCACCCAGGCCATGGTACAGATAGCCTGTGTCAGTCATCCGCAAATGAAACCTGTAGCTATACCTGAAAAAATCAAGGGAGTGCTGTTAAGTGCACGCTGAAATTTCGTTTATTGGCCTGTTTTGGCAAGCCAGCCTGTTGGTAAAACTGGTCATGATGACCCTGATGAGCATGTCTATTGTCTCGTGGGCGCTGATTATCCAGCGCTCCAAGGCGATCAAGGCTGCCAATCTCGCATCGGAACAGTTTGAAGATCGCTTCTGGTCAGGGGTTGATCTCAATCGCCTCTATCAGGAGTCCTCTTCCCGCCGCGATGATATCGAAGGCATGGAAGATATCTTCTACTCCGGCTTCAAGGAGTATGCCCGCTTGCTCAAGGCCGGTGCCCGTGGTCAGGATGCGGTGATGGATGGTACCTACCGTGCCATGCGCGTCTCCCTCTCCCGTGCAGTGGATGATCTGGAATCCAACCTGCCGGTGCTGGCGACCATCGGCTCCATCAGCCCCTATATCGGTCTGTTCGGTACCGTATGGGGCATCATGAACGCCTTTATCGCCCTGGGTCAGGTTCAGCAGGCCACCCTGCAGATGGTGGCACCGGGTATCGCGGAAGCGCTGATCGCGACCGCCATGGGTCTGTTTGCCGCGATCCCGGCGGTTATCTTCTACAACCGCTTCTCCAACAAGGTTGAGCGGCTGGAGAACGCCTACGCCAACTTCATGGACGAGTTCACCACCATCCTGAACCGTCAAATTGCACAGCAGCAGCAGGGTGATCAGTAATGCAAACCTATCAGCGGATCCGGCGCAAGAAGGTGGCCGAGATCAACGTGGTTCCCTATATCGACGTCATGCTGGTGCTGCTTATCATCTTTATGGCGGTCACGCCGGTGATCACGCAAGGGGTCAAGGTGGATCTGCCACAGGCTGAGTCCGAGCAGTTGCCGGAAGATGCCAAGCCGCCCTTCATCGTCAGCGTCAATACCGAAGGCGAGTATGTCATCAAGGCTGGCGAAGCCGATGATGAGCCGGTGCCAAGCGGCACGCCAGAGGCGATGCAGCAATACATCACCGAAAAAGCCATGGGCTATCTGGCGATCAACCAGAATGCCCCCGTGGTGGTCGCGGGTGACAAGGCCGTGCGCTACGAAGAGGTGATCCTGTTGATGGTGGCCCTCAAGAAAGCGGGTGTGCCTCAGGTTGGCCTGATGACAGATCCGGTGAACTAACGGAGATGGATGTGAAGCGTGGTATTTCCGGTTATCTCATCGCGTCGTTTCTGCTGCACCTGATCATCGGCATCATCCTGTTTGTCGGGCTCGATTTCAGCAAACCGAAACGACCCGAATCGAAGGGGCAGATCGTCAATGCCGTCATGCTCGATGAAAATTTCCTCAACGAACAGGCCAAGCAGATCCAGCAGCAGAAATCTCAGCCCAAGCCTCAGAAGGTAGAGAAAGAGAAGGATAAGGAAGACACGGATCTCGCCAAGCGTGAGCTGGCTCAGAAACAGGAGCAGCTTCGCATCGCCGAGACCAAGCGCAAGCAGGCCGAAGAGGCCACCCGCAAGGCTGAGGCCGAGAAGCAGAAGAAAGTTGCCGAGCAGAAGCAGGCGGAAGAGAAGGCCCAAAAAGCCGAGGAAGCCCGCAAGCTGGAAGAGCAGAAGACCAAGAAGGCCGAAGCCGAGCGTAAAGCGGCGGAAGCCGAGAGCAAGGCGCTGGCGCTGAAGAAGAAAAAGGAACAAGAGAAGAAAGAGGCCGAAGAGAAGGCCAAGGCGGCAGAAGCCAAGGCCAAGAAAGCGGAAGCCGACAAGAAGGCTAAAGCCGAAGCCGAGAAGAAAGCCAAGGCCGAAGCTGAGAAAAAAGCCAAAGCCGATGCCGAGAAGAAGGCCAAGGAAGAGGCTGACAAAAAGGCAAAAGCTGACGCAGAGAAGAAAGCCAAGGCTGAGGCCGACAAGCAGGCCAAGATCGCGGCTGAGCGCAAGCGTAAAGCAGCCGAGCAGGCCAAGCTGCAAAAAGAGATGGAAGAGATGATGCAGCAGCAGCTGTCGGCTGAGGCCAATGCCCGCAGCCAGGCAGCATCGGCAGCAGCGCAGGGCGAAGTCGACAAATATGCGGCGCTCATCAAGGCCACTGTTGAGCGGTATATGATTTTGGATCCCACCATGCGGGGCAAAACATGTACTATCGGCGTACGTCTTGCGAGCAGCGGCTTTGTCATATCGGTAGATAACGGCCAGGGTGACCCGGCGGTTTGTCGTTCCGGTAAGGCGGCTGTTCTGAAAGCCAATCAACTGCCAGTGCCCAAGGATCCTGCGGCATTCGAGATGTTGAAGGAATTTAACCTGAAGTTAGAACCGAGTATCTAAGCGTGATAAAACGAGGTTGCTTGCCTCTGGTTGGCAACCTCTCGCCGAGAAAGGAATTTAACCTCTCATCTATATTGGAACCGAGTATTTAAGCCATGATCAGAAAAGTATTTTTTGCTTTGGTTGGCTGTTTGTTGCTGGGCCAGAGTGCCCAGGCGGCCTTGGACATCGTCATCACTGGCGGTATTGATAGCGCACGCCCCATCGCCGTCGCTCCCTTCAAGTGGGAAGGCAACGGGCAGCTGCCGCAGGACATCGCGGAAGTGGTCTCCAACGACCTGATGCGCAGCGGCAAGTTCAAGCCGCTGGCCCGTGGCCAGATGCCGCAGACCCCGAGCAGCAGCAGTGAGATCAACTTCGCTCCCTGGGCCTCCCAAGGGGTTGAAGCCGTGGTGGTGGGTTCCATTTCGGCAGTCGGTGACGGCACCTACAAGATCAACTTCGAACTGGTCGATGTGCTGAAAGGCCAGCTGGCCAAGGCGCAAGGTGGCGAGAGCAACGGTTACATCCTGGATAGCCGCATGGCCACCATCCCGGGTGCCCAGATGCGCCAGTTTGCCCACCGCATCTCCGATATCGTCTATGAGCGTCTGACTGGCGAGCGCGGTGCCTTCCTGACCCGTCTGGCTTACGTCTCCGTACAGCAGGGCACCCAGTTCCCGTACCAGCTGCGTATTTCTGACTACGACGGTTACAACGAGAAGACCCTGTTGCGCTCCCGCGAGCCGCTGATGTCTCCCTCCTGGTCGCCGGATGGCAGCAAGCTGGCTTACGTGAGCTTCGAGAACCAGAAGTCTGAAATTTATGTGCAGGATATCTACACCCAGCAACGCAGCCTGATCACCAGTTTCCGTGGTATCAACGGGGCGCCGGAGTGGTCTCCGGATGGTCGTCGTCTGGCTATCGTTCTCTCCAAAGATGGCTCGCCAAACCTCTATGTGGTTGATGTCGCTAGCAAGCAGCTGACCCGTGTTACAACCAGCCGTGTGATCGACACCGAACCCTCCTGGTTGCCGGATGGGCAAAATTTGTTGTTCACCTCTGAACGTGGTGGCAAACCCCAGATTTATAGCGTAAATTTGGCGACTGGTATGACTCGCCGGATGACTTGGGAAGGTGAATCCAACCAGGGTGCATCCATTACTCCTGATGGCAAAATCATGGTGATGGTGACCCGTGTTCAGGGGCAATACCGTATTGCCCGTCAGGACATGGAAAACAATGCCCAGTTGGTCCTGACTCAGAGCGCGCTTGACGAGTCCCCAAGTGTGGCTCCCAATGGCAGCATGATCATTTATGCCACCATCTATCAGGGTCGTAAGAGTCTCGCGTTGGTGTCGACTGATGGTCGCTTCAAGGCTGTGCTTCCGACCAGTAGCGGTGAAATTCGTGCACCAGCTTGGTCGCCCTTCTTGAATTGATAAAAATCCAATTGTTTTTTGTTTTGTTATAAAGGTTTAAGGAAATAGCATGCAACTCAATAAACTGCTCAAGGGTTTGGCCATCGCACTGCCACTGTTCACCCTGGCCGCTTGTAGTTCCTCTTCTGATTCTGACGCCGCTGGCGCCGAATCAGGTATGACCGACGGCATGGGCGGTGTACAAACCAGCGGCGCCAACGGCATGTTGTCCCCGGAAGAGCAGATGCGTCAGAAGTTCGAAGCGCTGCAGCGTGACAACGTCATCTACTTCCCGTTCGACGGTTACGATATCCAGGGTCAGTACGCTGATCTGCTGGATGCCCACGCCAGCTACCTGCGCGAGCGCCCGAGCGTTAAAGTCCTGATCGAAGGTCACGCCGATGAGCGCGGTACTCCGGAGTACAACATCGCCCTGGGCGAGCGTCGTGCCAAGGCTGTTGCCAAGTATCTGCAAACCCTGGGTGTGCAAGCCGAGCAGCTCTCCATCGTCAGCTATGGCGAAGAGAAGCCGCTGGACATGTCCCACACCGAGGATGCCTTTGCCAAAAACCGCCGCGCGGTTCTGGTTTACTAAGGTTTGAACCGAACGAAGTTCGTTTATATGCAAGCGGCCATTTCGATGGCCGTTTTATTTGCACTAAACGCCAAGGTTTGATCCGAATGAAATCTGTATAAGCGAGCGACTATGGCGCTGGCCGTTTTATTTGCACTAAACGCTAAGGTTTGATCCGAATGAAATCTGTGTACAAGCAAGCTGTTGTTGCGCTGGCCGTATTGGTTGCTCTGAATGCGCATGCGGCGGCCCCTGTCAGCGATCTGGGCGGTGACTCGGGTGGTGGGGTTGTCCTTAGCGGCAACAACGGCGCCATCGTGCCCACCGGTAGCCTGGAAGATCGGGTTGCCCTGCTGGAGCGCACCCTCAATGCCCGTCTGCGGCTGCAAGCTGAATTGCAGCAACAGGTCGACTCCCTGCAGGGGGAGGTCTCCGAGCTGCGTGGTCAGCTGGAGCAGCAGACCTACCAGATGGAACAGTCGCAAGAACGCCAGCGTCAGCTCTATCAGGAGCTCGACAAGGTCGCCAGCAGCCAGCAGGCTGCTCCGGCTGCCGCGGCCTCTGCTGCTGCCGCTACACCTGCCGCCGCAGCCAATTACTCAACCAATCAGGATGAGAATCAGGCCTACGATGCAGCGGTCAACATGGTGCTCAAAGAGAAGAACTACGACAAAGCCATTCCGGCTTTCCAGGGCTTCATCAAGCAGTACCCCAATTCAGGCTATGTTCCCAATGCACACTACTGGCTCGGCCAATTGCTGTTCAACAAGGGTGACAGAGCCGGCGCCTCGGCCCAGTTCTCGACCGTGGCCAACAAATACAGCAAATCCCCCAAGCGTGCCGATGCGCTGCTGAAGCTGGGTATGCTGGCGCAGCTGGATGGCAAGAAGGCGGAAGCCAAATCCTTCTATGAGCAGGTGATCAAGGGCTATCCCAACACCTCGCCGGCCCAGTTGGCCAAACAGAGTCTGGCCAAGCTGTAACATTGCTGTATGTCACTGTTTTCGTAACGCTACTGTAAAAACAGCCCGTATTTGTACGCACAGTGAGCAAACGGATTTAAATTACGAATTTTCTGTTGCACCGGAAATTTAAATCCGTAATATAGGCCGCCGTCAGAGCCGAAGCAGTAATGCAGTCGGAACTGGTCGTGGTGAGGGTCGTTAGCTCAGTCGG
>NZ_JRGK01000309.1 GCF_000764645.1 Aeromonas finlandensis | reverse complement strand
TTCAAATTGTTAAAGAGCGTCACGCTTGTCGCGTTGAGGAGGCGCATATTACGCCCCTCACTTCGAAAGTCAAGCGATTGTTTTCGCTTTTCTTTCGGCGCCCACTTCACTAGGAAGCTGGCTCATCAGTTTGGCGTGTTCCGCCGTGCTGGTAGGGGCGCATTATAGGGAGCCGCGCTGGGATGACAAGGGCTTTTTGCAAAAATGCGTTCGTTTGCTGAAAAAGCGAACTGAACACCCCAAAACAGCCCCTTGGCACCTCTTTTACGCCGCTTTTTTGCTCAACTCTTCGCTTTGTGCCCGGATATAGTTGACCCAGCTGGTTGCCTTCTGCTGCCAGTTATCCTGTTGCTGCAGCTCACTGGCCAGTTCCAGCGCCTGGGCATACTGCTCCTTATTAAGGTGTGCCTGCACCAGCAATGCTTTGGCACGATTGCCTTGCTCGCCTTTCACCGACTTGATGGCAGCGAGCTGGGTCATGGCGGCATCTGTCTTGCCCTGTTGCAGCAGCAGTTCGGCGGCGCGCATGGCGGCTTTGGGCTGACCATGCTGGTTGGCCAGCTGTTGCCAGCTATCGACCGCTTGTGACCACTCCCGGGCACCTTCCCACAATTGGGCCAGCAGTAGGCGGTTTTCAGCACTTTGCTTCATCTGTCCCTTGGCCATGGCAGCTTCCAGCAGACGGGCACCACGATAAGGCAGCCCTTGCCAGGCATAGAGGCGGATCAGCTGATTGCGGGCTGACCCATCATCCATCAGTTTTCTGTCGATGGCTGTCTGCAGCATCGCCAGCGCCTGATCGCCACGTTTGGCGGAGAGGTTGAGCGATACCGCCTGTTGCCACCATTTGCTCTCTGTCGGCTCGTGACGGATCAGCTCGGCCGCCTGATCGGCCGCCACGCCATAACGTTGCTGAGCAGTCAGGGCGGAGAGACAAATGATGGCGGCCTGCTTATGCCAGCCCTTCTTCAACAACTGTTCGCTCTGGCTGGCGGCGTCACCGTACTGCTTGTTGTGGTAATAGAGGCCGGCCAGACGCAGGTGCAAAGCATCATCTTGCTGAAGCGCCAGTGCCGCCTTGTAGCTGGCAATGGCGCCGGACCAGTTGGATTGCTGGGCCTGAATATCACCGCGCAGACGCAGCAGCTGGAGCTGTTGCTGCTCGGGCCACTCTTTATAGGCAAGGGCCTGTTCAACATAACGGCTCGCCTGGGCGGTCTGTTGCAGATTGGCCGCCAGCGAGGCTTGCAACTGCGCCAGCCAGGCGCGCTCGGCATCGCTATTTGGCTTGAGGCCGGATGCCTTGCTCTGGGCTTCTTGCCACAAGCCAGATTGATAGAGCTTCATCACCGGTTCAAGCTGACGGGAGAAGTGGGGGCTGACCTCCATCGCCAGACAGGCTTGGCCGACCAGGGCTAGCAGACAGATCCAGATCCGCAACATAGTTATGACTCCAGTTTGAATTTGAGCGTGATGACTTGCACCAGCTTGTCGGTGGCGCCCGGTCTCGGCTGATAGCGCCACTTATTGATCGCCTGAATGGCCGCCCGCTCGAACTGACGCTTAGGTCTAGCCTCGACCACTTCCACATCCTGCACGCCACCTTCGGCATTCACGCTAAAGCGCAGGGTGACGAATCCTTCGATCCCTGACTGCTGGGCGCGATAGGGGTAGACCGGCTCGATCCGTTGCAGCGGCATCAGCATGTCACCGACCCCGATACCCTCCCCCTGCTGCTGGCCGTGGTAGTTGCCACTCAATACAGGTGCGGTACTGGTCGCCACACCGGGAGCATAGACCTGCACCGCGCTGAGGCTGGAGACCAGATCCAGACTCGGCTCAACGGCTGACAAGGGGGCCGCTGCGGGCATCGGCAGCGGTGTCGAGGCCAATGCCGCGGGAGGCTCTGGCAGCGGCTCGGGTTCCTGCGGCACCGGGCGCTCGCGCACCTGCACCTCGGTCACCTCGTTCTGCATGTTGATGACGATGGGCTTCTGTTCGCTCGCCACCTTCTCGCCCCGGGGTGGTTCAACCAGCGTGGCCATGAACAGCAGGATGCCCAGACTGAGGGCAATCCCCAGCCCCAGGCTCATCAGCTTGTATTTCATTTCGGCGCCACCGCCACGGCGATATTGGCGATACCCGCCGCCTTGGCCTCATCCATCACCCGCACCACCTTGCCGTGGGGCACCCGCTCGTCAGCCTGGATCACCAGGCTGGCATCGGGCTGCTCCGCCAGCAGACGGGCGATGGTGGCCTGTACCCGCTCAACATCGATCTGCTTGCGGTCGAGGAAGATCTGACCCTGAGCCCCGATCGCCAGCATGATGCTGGAAGATTTCTGCGCCTTGGCCTGACTGGCCTGAGGTCTGTGTACCTCGAGCCCGGCTTCGCGCACGAAGGAGGTGGTGACAATAAAGAAGATCAGCATGATGAACACGATATCCAGCATGGGGGTCATGTCGATCTGCACTTCGTCACGCTGGCGTTTGGATTGCCGTCTCATTGCATTACCTTCTCTTCTCGCAGACCGTCCCGGGTCTTGGCCAGCGCACGCTTGGCCTGACTCTCGAGCCGACTGAGTAACAACACGCCGGAGAGCGCCACCACCATGCCAGCCATGGTGGGGATGGTGGCGCGGGAGATCCCCCCCGCCATGCTCTCCGGGTTAAAGCGATTGGCCGCGGCCAACGCATCGAATACGCCGATCATGCCGGTCACTGTGCCCAGCAACCCCAGCATGGGGCAGAGCACCACCAGGGTGCGGATGAAGATCAGATGACGGTTCAATTCCAGCTCCGCCTGCGCCAGCCAGCGACTACGGATCGCCCGGGCGTGCCAGCTGTGGCGCTCGCTGCGTGCCTGCCAACGGCCGAGCAGCTGTTGCTGCAACGGGCCGAAACCCAGATTGAGGTAGAGCAGCCGCTCGATCATCAAAATCCACATCAGCACCAGCAGGGCCAGAATGACCCAGAGCACCGGGCCGCCACGGCCCATGAAGCTCTGCAGCTGTTGCCAGATGTCGAGCATCATGCTGCTCGCTCCATCCCGCCGTTATTGCTCTCGGCGCGCTCGGCCAGAATGCCGGCCACCTGCTGCTCCAGTACATTGGAAAGCTCGGTGAAGCGGGATTGCAGCAGGCTGTGGGCCAGGATCAGCGGAATAGCCGCAACCAGACCCTGTACCGTGGTGACCAGCGCCATGGAGATGCCGCCCGCCATGATCTTGGGATCGCCAGTGCCAAACTGGGTGATGGCCTGGAAGGTGCCGATCATCCCGGTTACGGTACCGAGCAGACCCAGCATGGGGGCGATGGCCGCGATCACCTTGACCATGCCGATGCCGCGCTCCATACGAGGAGTCTCCTGCAGGATTGCCTCATCAAGACGCAGCTCGAGGGTCTCCATGCTCAGCTCGGGGTGTTTGTCCGCCACCGTCAGCACCCGGCCGAGGGCATTGTCTGCATGGTACTCGCCGCTCTTGAGCTGGCGACGAACCCGCGACAGTTCGCGGGAGAGGCTCCACAGCCGTACCGCCGCAATTCCCAGACCGATAGCGGCCAGCAGCACGATAATGGCGCCGACCTGACCACCCTGTTGTACCTGCTGCCAGAAGGTGGGCGCCTGTGCCAGCATCGCCAGCAGAGTGCCATGAGAAGGATCCAGCGGCAGCGTTTCCCCTTCCTGACCCTGATAAGCGGCAACGGCAGAGAGTACGCTACCGGGCAGACCCAAGACTGGACTCAAGCCTTCGGCGGTCGGCTGCAGGAAGCCGTCGCTTCCCAGCAGGGCAAAGCAGCCAACCCGGGTCAGCGGCTGCTCGCTGGCAGCCCCCTGGGCATTGAGCACCTTGCTGTTGAACTGGGCAATCCGGCCAGATTCGCGGATCTCTTGCAGCAGAGTGGCGGGCAGCAGGGCGAGAGCAGCGCGATCCGGCACCTGTTTATCCTGTGCCATGGCTTTCAGCGGGGCGAGACGCTCCGGGTACTGGCCCTCGACAGCGGATTCGCTCAGCAGCTTGACCGCATCGCTGGCGCCCTGACGGGTGACCGCGAAGATCTCGTTCATGTCGCCGGAGGCTTGCTCCCACCGGGCGTTAAGCTCGACCAGCTGCTTCTCGTTGCTGGCAAACTTGCCAGCCAGCTCCTTGCTCAGGCGCTGGGCCTCGGCCAGTCTGGCGCGGGCAGTGCCGAGCTCCCTGGCAACGGTCGCCAGATCTTGCTGAGCCTGCTGTTCGCGAGCCTGTTCCTGCTGCTGCCACTCATCATTGGCGACAGCGGCGTTGGCACCGCAGGAGAGGGCAATAAGGAGGGGGAACCACTTCATGGTGACTCTCATGATTGGGCCTCCTGACTGCGGCTGACAGAGAGGGGAACATTGAGCAACTGGGGAACTTTCTTGTCGGCGGCCACATCCATCGCCTCGGCGATGGGGGAGAGCCACTGGCTGTCGAGGGCTTGCCACTGCTTCGCCTCGGCAGACCAGCGCCATGCCTGACTGCGATCGGCAGTCATCGCCAGCAGGGAGACCCGACCCAGCGCCAGCACATCAACCCGACGCGGTGCACCATCCAGCTCCAGCTCGGCGGAATAGCTGTCCATCCGGCTGCCATATTCGGCCTCGATCTGATAGGCCTGCAGCAGCTGACGGAATTTCTCAGCCTCGCTCACATCCGCGCGGGCCAGCGTCGCTTTCAACTGTTCAACTCGAGCCAGACGATCTTCCTTGCGCAGCGGGATGTCGTTTTGCACCAGCTGTTCCAGATCGGCCTGCATCTGCAGCATCAGCGGGATCAAGCCCTGACGGGTCTCTTGCACAGCTTCCAGCTGTTGGCTCAGTTTACCCAGCTCATTTTGCTGATCGGCCACCAGAGATTGCATGTAGCGGTTGTAGGCGTCGAGGTCGCGCAGTTGCAGCTGGGCATTTTGCAGCTCCAGTCGTGCGGCAACGGCGGCATCGGCGGCTTTTTCTACCCGCTGCTGGGAGGCTTTCCCGGCAGCTATGCTGTTCTTGAGGGCGGGAGCAACCAGCTCATCCCCGATAGCAGCAAAGTGGACTGACAGTGGCAGCAGGGCCACACCCCATAACTTGTTCATGGAATTACGTCTTATTAATGATAACTATTATCATTATCTCAAATGGAGTGCGGGCTGGCAACGAGAGGATTTTCTTGGCCTTTATACACAAAAACAGGATAATTTTTAAACACGCACGGAATAAGTGGCCCCAATAGCCACCACACAAATATAAATAACGAGAAAAATCTTTTCGATCAGTGTGATAGAGATCGAAAAAGGAGAAAGTCATGCTCAACGATGCGATCTGGGAACATATAGACAAGTTCACCAAGGCAACAAAAACCAGCGACATCCAGCAACTGCTTGAGCGCTTCAGTCATCAAATGGGCTTTGATTACTTCCGACTGCTGATTATTTTTCCCATCAGCATGCAGAAATCCCACGTGGCACTGTTCAATAACTGTCCGACCACCTGGTTTGACGCCTATAGCGAAAACCAGTACCTGACCCAGGACCCTGTGGTCTATCTGGGGCTAAAACAGACCCAGCCGATCTTCTGGAACAAGCTCGACTGCGATTCGCCCTGGCTGCCCAGCGCCAGCCGCGACGTGATGAATCTGGCGGCCGATTTCGGGGTACGCAATGGAGTCTCCTTTCCGCTGCACACCCCGCAGGGGGAGCATGGCATTTTGTCATTCATTACCAAGGAGAAATCCAACTCCGACCTGATGTTTGAAAATGTCCCGCTACTCTCGTTCTGCGCCAGCTACATCTTCAACTCCGCACTGCAACTAATCAAAAGCAGACCAGACCTGATGAAGTACCTGACCGAACTGTCGGATCGGGAGAAGGAGTGCCTGTTCTGGGCCAGCGAGGGCAAGACCTCCTGGGAGATCGCCACCATCCTCGGTATCAGTGAGCGGACGGTCAACTTTCACCTGACCCAGGTGACCAACAAGACCGACTCGAAGAACCGCAGTCAGGCCATCGCCAAAGGGATCACCAGCGGCATCATAGTGCCCTCCCTCGACGAGGTGACCATCACCAACCTGCGGCTGTCGTAACCCCCCAGCAGCAACAAAAAGAGCCGCAATTGCGGCTCTTTTTCATTTCAGAAAGTGACTTATCAGATAGTGACTTACTCAACGGTCACTGATTTCGCCAGGTTGCGCGGCTGGTCCACGTCGGTCCCCTTGATCAGGGCGACATGGTAGGAGAGCAGCTGCAGCGGCACGGTATAGACGATGGGAGCGATCACCTCTTCCACATGGTTGAGGTTCATGACCCGCATGGTCTCGTCGCTCTTGAAGCCGGTATCGGCATCGGCGAACACGTAGAGAATACCGCCACGGGCGCGCACCTCTTCCACGTTGGACTTGAGCTTCTCCAGCAGATCGTTGTTTGGCGCCACCACAATGATGGGCATCTCGGCATCGATCAGCGCCAGCGGGCCATGCTTCAGTTCGCCAGCAGCATAGGCTTCGGCATGGATGTAGGAGATCTCCTTAAGCTTGAGCGCACCTTCCATGGCGATGGGGTACTGGCTGCCACGGCCGAGGAACAGGCTGTGTTGCTTGTCGGCAAACTCTTCGGCCAGGGTTTCGATATCCTTGGCCAGCGCCAGACTCTCTTTAATACGCAGCGGCAGGGCTTGCAGCGCCTTGACCAGTTCGGCTTCGGCGGCAGCGCTCAGGTGGCCACGGCAGTGACCGACCGAGGCCACCAGCATCAGCAGCCCAGCCAGCTGGGTGGTGAACGCCTTGGTGGAGGCCACACCGATTTCGGCACCGGCACGGGTCATAAAGGCCAGATCCGATTCACGCACCAGCGAAGAGCCCGGCACGTTGCAGATGGCCAGCGAGCTCATGTAGCCGGACTCCTTGGCCAGACGCAGCGCCGCCAGGGTATCGGCGGTCTCGCCACTCTGGGAGAGGGTCACCAGCAGGCTGTTGGGGCGCACTACCGATTTGCGATAGCGGAACTCGGAGGCGATCTCCACATCGCAGGAGACGCCAGCAATCTCTTCAAACCAGTAGCGGGCTACCATACCGGAGTGATAGGAGGTGCCGCAGGCGACGATCTGCACGTGCTCGACCTTGTCAAAGATGGCGCGCGCGCCGTTGCCGAACGATTCGACCACCACGTGATCGCTGCCCAGACGCCCTTCCAGAGTGTTGGTGATCGCTTTGGGTTGCTCGTGGATCTCCTTGAGCATGTAGTGACGGTATTCGCCCTTGTCACCGGCATCGTGGGAGAGCTCGGACTCCTGCTCTTCGCGCACCACGGCGTTGCCGTTGGTATCGAAGATGCTCACATCGCGGCGGGTCACTTCGGCCACATCACCCTCTTCCAGAAAGATGAAACGGCGGGTCACCGGCAGCAGCGCCATTTGGTCGGAGGCGATAAAGTTCTCACCGATGCCACGGCCGATTACCAGCGGTGAACCGGAGCGGGCAACCACCACGCGGCTGTCGTCGCGGCTGTCCATCACCACGGTACCGTAGGCACCGCGCAGCTGCTTCACTGCAACCTGCATGGCGGCCAGCAGGCTACCGGCGCTCTTCAGCTCGTGATGGACCAGATGAGCAATCACCTCGGTGTCGGTGTCGGAGCTGAACACATAACCCAGCCCTTGCAGCTCGGCCCGCAGCTCTTCGTGGTTCTCGATGATGCCGTTGTGCACCACCACGATATGCTCGGAGACGTGGGGGTGGGCGTTGCGCTCGGAGGGCTCGCCGTGAGTGGCCCAGCGGGTATGGGCGATGCCGGTACCGCCGTGGACGGACTGCTCGTCAAGCGCCTTGGCCAGCTCGGCCACCTTGCCCAGACGGCGAACCCGCTGCAGCGGCTGGTTGGCGCTGAACACGGCCACACCGGCAGAGTCATAACCGCGGTACTCCAGACGGCGCAGGCCCTCTACCAGAATTTCAGCCACATCACGTTGGGCGACAGCCCCGACGATGCCACACATACACTTCTCCTTGAGATACAAATCGTAAAGTCAGTTGGATGGTTCAGAGCTCGATGTCAGCAAGTGACCGGGGCGCAGATAAGCGTCACCCCTTGGGCTTGAATCTGTTCTCTGGCCTCGCTGGCCAGCCCCTCGTCAGTCACCAGGGTATGGATGCTCGACCATGGAAGTTCGAGATTGGGGATCTTGCGGCCGATCTTTTCCGACTCGACCATCACAATGACCTCCCGCGACACCTCGGCCATCACCCGCGACAGGCCCACCAGCTCGTTGAACGTGGTGGTGCCACGCTCCGGGTCGATGCCGTCGGCACCGATAAAGAGCTGGTCGAAGTCGTAAGAGCGCAGCACCTGTTCCGCCACCTGCCCCTGAAAGGATTCGGAGTGAGGGTCCCAAGTGCCACCGGTCATTAACAGGGTAGGCTCATTTTCCAGCTCGCGCAGGGCACCGGCCACATTGAGGGAGTTGGTCATCACGATGAGGCCGCGCTTGTTGCCCAGCATGGGGATCATTGCGCTGGTGGTGCTGCCGCTGTCGATGATGACGCGGTTGTGGTCACGCAGCCGTTCAGCTGCCGCACGGGCAATGGCTAACTTTCGGTTCGAAACTTGTTCGGGGTTGACCTCAACCACCATCTCGCTCGGCAGAGGGACCGCGCCACCGTAACGGCGCAGCAGCAGGCCGCCGGTCTCCAGTACGGCCAGATCTTTACGGATGGTCACTTCGGAGGTAGAAAAGTGTTTGGCAAGGGCGTCGACACTCACTTCACCCTGCTCTTGTACCAGGGTCACTATGGTGTGGCGGCGTTGTTGAGTATTACGTTTGGTCATTTTTAAGTTTCGATTCGAAAGAACATCGAAATATTAGCCCCTTTTTCGGAAAAATAAAACAGCAAATAGGATCCGATTTGGTTCGATGCCAGAATGGGGGGCCAATTTGCGACGAGGATGCCATGCAAAAGAGAGTCATCTGGCTGGTGGAGGATGAGGCCAGCATCGCCGACACCCTGATTTACGCCCTGCAGACCGACGGCTTCGAGGTGGAGTGGTTCATGCTGGGCCAGCAGTTGCTGACACGACTGGAACAGACGCGACCCGACTTCCTGATCCTCGATGTGGGGCTGCCCGACATCAGCGGCTTCGAACTCTGCAAGCAGGTGAGGGCGCTGACCGACATTCCCCTGATGTTCCTCACCGCCCGCAGCGAGGAGATTGATCGGCTGATCGGGCTGGAGATCGGTGCCGACGACTATGTGGCCAAACCTTTCTCGCCACGGGAGGTGTGCGCCCGGGTACGAGTCATCCTGCGCCGCAGCCAACCCGTTGCTCCCCAACCCAGCGCCCTGCTGGTGCTGGATGAGGAGCGAGCCCGCATCCATTTTCGCGGCCAGCCGCTGGCCCTCACCCGCTACGAATATCTGCTGCTCAAGACCCTGATGCAGGCGCCGGGCCGGGTCTACTCCCGCCAGCAGTTGATGGATCTGGTGTGGCAGGATGCGGAAGAGAGCCTGGATCGCACCGTCGATACCCATATCAAAACCATCCGCGCCAAGCTGCGCGAGCATGATCCCGAGGCCAACCTGATCCTCACCCATCGCGGGCTGGGCTACAGCCTGGAGCTGGCATGAGACTAGGACTGCAACTGCTGTGCGGCCTGCTGCTGATCTTCGCGCTGGCCGCCTGGTTCGTGCTGGAGATCTTCGTCGAGGAGATAAAACCCGGGGTGCGCAGCGCCACCGAAGATACTCTGGTAGACATGACCCAGCTGCTGGCACCGCTGGCGCTCGATGATCTGCAGGAGGGCAATATGATGAACGGGCGGCTGGCCAGCGCCTTCGCCCGCCTCAACCAGAATCCCATCAATGCGATGATCGACGGCCATCTCAAGCAGCAGGCGGAGTACCGCATCTATGTGACTGACCGGCAGGGCATGGTGATTTACGACTCCGACGGTACGGATCTGGGCAAGGATTATTCGCGCTGGAACGATGTCTACCGCACCCTGCGTGGCCAGTATGGCGCCCGCAGCACCCGCACCGATCCCGATGATGCCGCCAGCTCGACCATGTATGTGGCAGCGCCGCTGCGGGAAGGAGCCGAGATCATCGGCTCCCTCACCGTCGCCAAACCCAATCGCACCCTGATGCCCGCCATCGAGCGGGGGGAACAGGAGCTGCTGCGGGCCGGCGGCCAGATGCTGCTCATCTCGCTGCTGATCGGCAGCCTGCTGGTGTGGTGGCTCAACCGCGCCATCGGCAAGCTGGTGCACTATGCCGACTCGGTCAGCAAGGGGGAGGCGGCACCGCTGCCACGGCTGCACACCGTCGAGCTGGATCGGCTCGGCCGCTCGCTTGAGACCATGCGCCACCAGCTCGATGGCAAAAGCTACATCGAAGCCTATGTGCACAGCCTGACCCACGAGCTGAAGAGCCCGCTGGCCGCCATTCGCGGGGCAGGGGAGATTTTGGCCGAAACGCCGCCTCCCGAAGTCGCCAAACGCTTTATCGGCAACATCAATCTGGAAACCGCGCGCATGCAGCAGCTGATCGAGCGAATGCTGCAACTGGCGCGGCTGGAGTCGGGGCAGGGGCTGGATCGCCAGTCGGTGGAACCGGCAAAACTGGGCAAGCGCACCCTCGATGCTCGCCAGATCATCGCCCAGCGCCGTCAGGTGGCGCTGGTAGCCGAGCTGGCCAGCGCGCCGAAACAGAAGTGGGACCCGCTGCTGGTGGAGCAGGCCATCGGCAACCTGCTGGATAACGCCATCGACTTCTCTCCCGCCTACGGGCTGGTCACCCTGAGCGGCAGCCAGCAGGAGGAGGGCTACTGTTTTCGGGTCACCGACAGCGGCCCCGGCATTCCCGACTACGCCCTGCCGCGCATCTTCGAGCGCTTCTACTCGCTGCCACGCCCGGACAAGGGCAAGAGCAGCGGTCTCGGGCTCAGTTTCGCCCATGAAGTGGCCCACCAGCATGGCGGCCGTCTGACCCTGAGCAACCGGCCAGAAGGGGGCGCGCTGGCCGAACTCTGGCTGCCGTTCACCTAGTCACCTCCCCGCAACTTCACATTCACCACACAAAGCGGCGTTAAACTGCCGCCTTATCTTATTGATTAGCCTCATCCATTTGCTCAAGGAATGATTATGTCCCGCCTGCTTCTCTCCAGCCTGCTGGCTACCGGTCTGCTCGCAGCCCTGCCAGCCTCCGCCGCCAGCGGCTGCTTTCTCTATGCTGACGGCAACGGCCAGACCCTCTCCAGCGAAGGGGACTGCTCCAGCCAGCTGCCGCCCGCGTCCACCTTCAAGATCCCGCTGGCGCTGATGGGTTACGACAGTGGCTATCTGGTGGATGAAGAGCATCCGGCGCTGCCCTACAAGCCGAGCTACGATGGCTGGCTGCCCGCCTGGCGCGAAACCACTACCCCGCGCCGCTGGGAAACCTACTCGGTCGTCTGGTTCTCCCAGCAGATCACCGAATGGCTGGGGATGGAGCGCTTCCAGCAGTACGTCGACCGTTTCGACTACGGCAACCGGGATCTCTCCGGCAATCCGGGCAAGCATGACGGCCTGACGCAGGCCTGGCTCAGCTCCAGCCTCGCCATCAGTCCGGAGGAGCAGGCCCGCTTCCTCGGCAAGATGCTGAGCGGCAAGCTGCCTGTCTCGGCGCAGACCCTGCAGTACACCGCCAATATCCTCAAGGTAAGCGAGATCGACGGCTGGCAGATCCACGGCAAGACCGGCATGGGCTACCCGAAGAAGCTGGATGGCAGCCTCAACCGCGATCAGCAGATCGGCTGGTTCGTCGGCTGGGCCAGCAAACCAGGCAAGCAGCTGATCTTCGTCCATACAGTGGTGCAGAAGCCCGGCAAGCAATTCGCCTCCCTCAAGGCGAAAGAAGAGGTGCTGGCCGCCCTGCCCGGAAAATTGAAAACTCTGTAATTCACCCAGAAACCGGCGTAATGCCGGTTTTTTTATCCCCCTTCACCACCACTTCACACAAGCCCATCACCCCTTCACACCGGGCAGACAGACTCGCTCCATCCAACAAGGAGACGTGTCATGGTCAAACAGATATTCACCCACAAGATCTTTCTGCTGCTGTTGCTCAGCCTGCTGTTGATGGTGCCGGTGCAATCCATCATGGAGCTGAACCGGGAGCGTCAGGCTTACCGCAGTCAGGCCATTCACAGCATCATGGCCAGCAGCAGTGGCCCGCAACGGCTGATGGGGCCGGTTATCGTGCAGCCCTATACCCGTTCGGTGACGGTCGAGCAGGATGGCAAGCGCTTCGTCCGTCAGGAGCAGCTCTACCGCTACCTGCTGCCAGAGCAGCTGGATATCAAGGCCAACATGGAGGTCACCCCGCGCAAGCTGGGCATCTATCAGGCACAGGTCTACCAGACCCGGCTCACCCTCTCGGGCCGCCTGCCTACCCGACAGAGTCTGCTGGATAACGCGACCCTACCGCTTGATGAAGCGGCCGAGCTGGTGGCGGGCAAACCCTACCTGAGTCTGGTGCTCTCCGATGCCCGCGGCATCAACAGCGTCCCTGAACTGCAGCTCGGCACACAGCAGATCCCGTTTGCCCCCGGCGCCCGCCTCGGTGACGCGCTGGCGGGTATCCATGCCCCGCTCGACAGCCTGCCGCAACAGGATGGCACCTTTCATCTGGAGCTCAATCTGCAGGGGATGAACGCCCTCGACATAGTGCCGCTGGGCAAGGAGAGCACCCTGCTGCTGGCGGGCAACTGGCCCCATCCCAACTTTATCGGCGACTTTCTGCCGGGAAGTCGCACCCTGAACTCGCAAGGGTTTGAGGCCAACTGGCAAACCAGCTGGTTCGCCAGCGACATGGAGACCCGCTTCAACCGGATGATGAACGGGGGCGATAGCAATCTCTCCACCTTCAGCGTCAGTCTGGTGCAGCCGGTGGATCACTATCAGCTCAACGAGAGGGCGGCCAAATATGCCCTGCTGTTTATCGGCCTCACCTTTATCAGCTTCTTCATGTTCGAGCTGCTCAAGGGGCTGCGGGTCCACCCGATCCAGTACGCGCTGGTGGGCATGGGGCTGGCCATCTTCTATCTGGTGCTGCTGGCTCTGACCGAACACCTCGGCTTTGGCTGGGCCTATCTGGTGGCCGCACTGGCCAGCGTGCTGCTCAACGGCTTCTATCTCAGCCATGTGCTGGGCGGCCCGAAGCAGGGGATCGGTTTCGCGGCGCTGCTCGGGCTGGTCTATGCCATCCTCTACAGCCTGTTGCAGGCTGAAGAGATCGCCTTGCTACTCGGTGCCCTGCTGCTGTTCGCCACCCTGGCGCTAATCATGATGCTGACCCGCAAACTCGACTGGTATCAGGTGATGGACTACAGCGCTCCCACCACCACATGGGCGGCCCCCCAGTCATCGACCAGTGACACCAGCCATCAGTCATAAGCAAAAAAAACCGGCGCCATCAGGCGCCGGTTCTATTTTATTGATCGGGCATCACTTCTTCTTGACCGGGCGAGCCCAGTTTTTGATGTGACGCTGGGGCACCCGGGTGATCACCAGCTCATTCTCGGCCACATCCTTGGTGATGGTGGAACCCGCCCCCAGAGTCGCCCCCTTGCCGATACGCACCGGCGCCACCAGCTGGGTATCGGAACCGACGAATACATCATCTTCGATGATGGTCTGGAACTTGTTCACGCCATCGTAGTTGCAGGTGATGGTACCGGCACCGATATTCACCTTGGCACCCACCTCGGCATCACCCAGATAGGTGAGATGACCACACTTGGAGCCAACCCCCAGACGGGCCTTCTTCATCTCGACGAAGTTGCCGACATGGGCATCCTGCTCCAGCACAGCACCTGGGCGCAGACGGGCAAACGGGCCGACCGAGCACTGATCCGCCACCTGAGCACCTTCAACGATGGAGTAGGGCTTCACTTCGGTGTGATCGCCAATGACGCAATCCTTCAGCACGGCACCGGCACCGATGCGGACGTGGTTGCCGAGGGTTACCTTGCCTTCGATGATGACGTTGACGTCGATCACCACCTCTTCACCGATCTCAAGAGTACCGCGCAGATCGAAGCGAGCCGGATCGATCAGGGTGACACCGGCGATCATCAGCTTCTCGGCCTGCATCTGCTGGTAGCTGCGCTCAAGGGCAGCCAGTTGCACCCGGTTGTTGGCCCCTTCCACCTCGGCGGCGCGCTCCGGATGGACCGCAGCGATCGGGCAGCCATCGGCGTGCGCCATGGCGATCACGTCGGTCAGGTAGAACTCGCCCTGAGCATTCTTGTTGTCCAGACGAGAGAGCCAGCTGCGCAGCTGACCGCCGTTGGCCACCAGCACACCGGTGTTCACTTCGCGGATGGTCAGCTGCTCGGCGTTGGCATCTTTCTGCTCGACAATACCGACCACCTGACCGTTTTCACGGACGATGCGGCCATAGCCGGTGGGGTTGTCCAGCACCACGGTCAGCAGCGCCATGCCATCGCTTGCCTTGGCAGACAGTAGTCGTTGCAGGGTCTCTGGCTGGATCAGCGGGGTATCACCGTAGAGCACCAGAACGTCGTCTTCATCCTTCCAGAACGGGATGGCTTGGGCAACGGCGTGACCGGTCCCCAGCTGCTGCGCCTGCAGCACCCAGTTCACGTCGGCCGCCACGATCCGCTCTTGCAGCAGCTCGGCACCGTGGCCATAAACCAGATGCAGCTGCTCGGCACCGACCTGACGGGCGGTATCGATCACATGGGAAACCATGGGTTTGTTGGCTACCGGGTGCAGCACCTTGGGCAGAGCGGAACGCATACGGGTACCTTTACCCGCAGCCAGGATCACGACGTTGAGGGACATAAATTGGCCTTTGGAACATGAGAAATACTCGGCGGAGTCTATCGAACGGGTAAAAAAAAAGCGACCCGAAGGTCGCTTTTTACATCACCGTTATTAGCGGTAATTCTTTTTGACGATATCAATGACTCGCAGTTGAGCCATCGCCTTGGCCAGCTCGGTGGCGGCCTGGGCGTAGTCGATATCACCATGGGAGCTGTGGATCCGCTCTTCGGCTGCGCGCTTGGCTTCCTGGGCTTTCGCCTCATCCAAGTCATCAGCACGAATCGCAGTGTCCGCCAGCACGGTCACGGATTCAGGTTGTACTTCCAGCATACCGCCGGAGATGTACAGCACCTCTTCAGTTCCGTTCTGCTTCACCAAGCGGACCAGGCCCGGCTTGATGGCAGTCAGCAACGGAGCATGACCGTGGCGGAGACCCAACTCACCTTCGGAGCCTGATACCTGAGCAGTTTGCACGCGACCGGAAAACAGTTTTCCTTCGGCGCTCACCACATCCAGGTGAAAGGAGATCATCTCTGCCATGGGCCCTCCTGTCGAGGCTTACAGTTTCTTGGATTTCTCGACGACTTCGTCGATACCGCCAACCATGTAGAACGCCTGCTCGGGCAGATCGTCATACTCGCCTTTCAGGATGCCCTGGAAACCACGGATGGTCTCTTTCAGCGGCACGTATTTACCCGGAGAACCGGTAAACACTTCTGCTACGAAGAACGGCTGGGACAGGAAACGCTCGATCTTACGGGCACGGGCTACGGTCAGTTTGTCTTCTTCTGACAGTTCATCCATACCCAGGATGGCGATGATGTCCTTCAGCTCTTTGTAGCGCTGCAGTACGGTTTGAACGCCACGAGCGGTCTCGTAGTGCTCTTTGCCAACGACCAGCGGATCCAGCTGACGAGAGGTAGAGTCCAGCGGGTCAACGGCCGGGTAGATACCCAGTGCCGCGATCTGACGGGACAGTACAACGGTCGCATCCAGGTGGGCGAAGGTGGTCGCCGGAGACGGGTCAGTCAAGTCATCCGCAGGAACGTAAACGGCCTGTACGGAGGTGATGGAACCAGTCTTGGTGGAGGTGATACGTTCTTGCAGAACCCCCATCTCCTCGGCCAGGGTCGGCTGGTAACCTACTGCGGAAGGCATACGGCCCAGCAGTGCGGATACTTCAGTACCGGCCAGGGTGTAACGGTAGATGTTGTCCACGAAGAACAGCACGTCACGACCTTCGTCACGGAACTTCTCGGCCATGGTCAGGCCGGTCAGCGCAACGCGCAGACGGTTTCCGGGCGGCTCGTTCATCTGACCGTAAACCAGAGATACTTTGTCCAGTACGTTGGACTCCATCATCTCGTGGTAGAAGTCGTTACCCTCACGGGTACGCTCACCTACACCGGCGAATACAGAGTAACCACTGTGTTCGATCGCGATGTTACGGATCAGCTCCATCATGTTTACGGTTTTGCCTACACCGGCACCACCGAACAGACCAACTTTACCACCCTTGGCGAACGGGCATACCAGGTCGATAACCTTGATGCCGGTCTCCAGCAGATCGTTGCTGTTGGACTGATCTTCGTAGCTGGGGGCAGCGCGGTGGATAGACCAGCACTCTTCTTCACCGATCGGACCTTTTTCGTCGATTGGCTCGCCCAGTACGTTCATGATCCGACCCAGAGTCGCAGTACCGACCGGAACCTGGATGGATTTACCGCTATTCACTACTTCCAACCCACGACGCAGACCGTCGGAGGAGCCCATGGTGATGCAACGAACGACGCCGCCACCGATCTGTTGCTGAACTTCCAGCACCAGACCCTGGCCTTGACCTTCGCTAACGACCTTCAGTGCATCGTACACCTGGGGCACGGCATCCTGCGGGAACTCGATGTCCACCACAGCGCCGATGATTTGGACGATGAAACCGTTACTCATGTCAAATCCTCTAAACCTTTGATAACCCTTGCCTTACACCGCAGCAGCACCGGATACGATCTCTGTCAGCTCCTGGGTAATACTGGCCTGACGGGCCTTGTTGTATACCAGTTGCAGATCGTTAATCAGGTTACCGGCGTTGTCAGTCGCGGCTTGCATGGCAACCATTCGGGCTGCCTGTTCACTTGCCAAGTTTTCCACTACTCCCTGGTACACCTGAGATTCAACATAGCGAATCAACAGAGTATCCAGCAGCTTCTTGGGATCCGGCTCATAGAGGTAATCCCAGTGGTGTTTCTTGGCGAGCTTGCTGTCTTCAGTTACGGGCAAAGGCAGCAGTTGATCGACCCGTGGTTGCTGCACCATGGTGTTGACGAACTTGTTGTACACCAGATACAGCTTGTCAATCTCACCGTTGTCGTAAGCCTTCAGCATGACCTTGACTGAACCAATCAGGTCATTGACGCTCGGGTTATCGCCCAGTCCTGCGACATGAGCTTTCACCTTGGCGCCGTGCCGTTCAAAGAAGTTGGAGGCTTTGTTACCGATCAGTGCCAGGTCAACCTTGGCACCTTTCGCGCTCCATTGCTTCATATCATTGAGGGCAGCCTTGAACAGGTTGATGTTCAAACCGCCACACAGGCCACGGTCGGTGGAGACGACGATGTAACCCACTCGCTTGACCTCACGTTCGATGAGGTAGGGGTGCTTGTATTCCAAGTTCCCCTGAGCGATATGGCCGATCACCTTGCGCATGGTTTCAGCGTACGGACGGCTGGCAGACATGCGTTCCTGCGCACGGCGCATTTTGCTTGCTGCCACCATTTCCATAGCGCCGGTGATCTTCTGAGTGTTTTTCACACTCCCGATCTTGTTACGTATCTCTTTTGCGCCGGCCATCTCTTACTCTCCATCAGGTGGCAGCTCGCGCTGCCACACACGCTTACCAGGTCTGGGTTGCCTTGAAGTCATCCAGCAACGCAGTCAGCTTGCCAACGATCGCGTCGTTGTAATCGGCCTTGGCATTGATTTCAGCCATCAGCTCGGCATGCTGGGTATTGGCGTAAGAGAGCAGAGCGGCTTCGAAGTCGACGATCTTGTTCAGCTCGACATCGGAGAGATAGCCTTTCTCGGCGGCGAACAGCACCAGAGACTGGTGAGCCACGCTCAGCGGAGAGTACTGCTTCTGCTTCATCAGCTCGGTAACTTTCACACCGTGGTCCAGCTGCTTGCGAGTCGCATCGTCCAGATCGGAAGAGAACTGGGCGAATGCCGCCAGTTCGCGATACTGGGCCAGTGCGGTACGGATACCACCGGACAGCTTCTTGACGATCTTGGTCTGAGCAGCACCACCTACACGGGATACAGAGATACCCGGGTCAACCGCCGGACGAATACCGGAGTTGAACAGCTGTGAAGTCAGGAAGATCTGACCATCGGTGATGGAGATCACGTTGGTCGGAACGAACGCAGATACGTCACCCGCCTGGGTTTCGATGATCGGCAGCGCGGTCAGAGAACCGGTCTGGCCTTTCACGGCACCATTGGTGAACTTCTCTACGTACTCGGCGTTAACGCGAGCAGCACGCTCCAGCAGACGGGAGTGCAGATAGAAAACGTCACCCGGGTAAGCTTCACGTCCTGGCGGACGGCGCAGCAGCAGGGAGATCTGGCGATAAGCTACGGCCTGTTTGGACAGGTCATCATAGATGATCAGCGCGTCTTCACCGCGGTCACGGAAGTACTCACCCATGGAGCAACCGGCATACGGAGCCAGGTACTGCAGGGCAGCCGCTTCAGAGGCAGAGGCAACAACCACGATGGTGTTGGCCAGGGCGCCGTGCTCTTCCAGCTTGCGCACCACGTTGGCGATGGTAGAGGCCTTCTGGCCAATCGCAACGTAGACACACTTAATGCCGGAATCTTTCTGGTTGATGATGGTGTCGATCGCGATGGCGGTCTTACCAACCTGACGGTCACCGATGATCAGCTCACGCTGGCCACGACCGATAGGGATCATGGCATCGATGGCTTTCAGACCGGTCTGGACCGGCTGGTCAACAGACTTACGCTCGATAACGCCCGGTGCGATCACTTCGATCGGCGAGAAGCCGTCGTTGTCGATCGGACCTTTACCGTCGATCGGCTGACCCAGGGTGTTCAACACCCGGCCCAACAGACCACGACCTACCGGCACTTCCAGAATACGGCCAGTACCTTTTACTTTCATTCCTTCTGACAGACCGTCATAGGAACCCATAATCACCGCACCGACGGAGTCACGCTCCAGGTTCAATGCCAGAGCGTAGCGGTTGCCCGGCAGCTCGATCATCTCACCCTGCATGGCATCAGCCAGGCCGTGAATACGAATGATACCGTCGCTCACAGAGACGATAGTACCTTCGTTACGCGCTTCGCTCTTTACATCAAACTGCGCAATGCGCTGCTTGATCAGCTCGGCGATTTCAGTGGAATTCAGTTGCATGCTCTAATACCCCAATCAAGATTGCAGCGCGTCAGCCATGCGATCCAGCTTACCGCGGACTGTGCCGTCGATTACCAGATCACCGGCCTTGATGAGCACCCCGGCCATCAAGGACGCATCGATGCTGCAATTCAGCTTCACTTTGCGCGCGAGACGTTGTTCCAGAGAAGCCTGAATATTGGCTTTCTGCTGGTCGGTCAGTTCGATCGCCGAAATCACGTCAGCCTGAACCTCTTTATCCAGTTCAGCTTTGAACGCTACAAATTCAGCAACGACCGCCGGCAGCACACCCAAGCGACCATTCTCGGCCATCACCCGGATCAGGTTCTGGCCATGCACGTCGAGTTGCTCACCGCAGATACCGACAAACAGTGTTGCCAGCTCTTCGGCAGCCACAGAGCCGTTTACCAGGTTGTGCATGGTCTCGTTTTCCGCTACTTGCGCAGCGAAACCGAGCATACCCAGCCACTGGTCAACCGCCTTGTGCTCAACGGCAAACTCGAAAGCAGCCTTGGCGTAGGGGCGAGCGATTGTAGTCAGTTCAGACATAGCCCCGTTCCCGTTACAGTTCTGCTACCAGTTTGTCGACGATGTCGCTGTTGGCAGCCTGGTCGATTTGACGCGCCAGGATCTTCTCTGCACCAGCAATGGCAAGAGCAGCAACCTGCTTACGCAGTTCTTCTTTGGCACGATGACGTTCAGCTTCGATCTCGGCACGGCCCTGAGCCAGGATTTTTTCCCGCTCAGATTGGGCACCAGCGGCAGCTTCATCAATGATCTGGGCTTTACGTTTGTTAGCCTGTTCAATGATTTCAGCAGCCTGCAGCTTGGCTTCTTTCAGCTGATCGGTGGCGTTGGCCTTGGCCAAATCCAGATCTTTCTTGGCACGTTCGGCAGAAGAGAGACCGTCAGCAATAGCTTTCTGACGGGCTTCGATGGCAGCAATCAGCGGCGGCCATACGTACTTCATGCAAAACACTACGAAGAAGAAAAAAGCAATTGCTTGGCCGAGGAGGGTGGCATTGATATTCACAGCCGATGTCCTCTTAAGTTAGTTAATGGGTTATGCCTGGAGAGTCGCAACGACTTAGCCAGCAACCGCAAACATCACGTACAGACCCAGACCAACGGCGATCATCGGGATCGCATCCACCAGACCCATTACGATGAAGAACTGGGTACGCAGAACAGGGATCAGATCCGGTTGACGAGCAGCACCTTCCAGGAACTTACCACCCAGGATACCGATACCGATGGAAGCACCGATAGCAGCCAGACCCATCATCATTGCAGCAGCGATGTACAGCAGGTCCATGTTCAAGTTTTCCATGAGGATCTCCAGTTATTTAGATGTAATTGATTGTATAAAAAGGATTATTTGAGTTGCATCAATTATGGTCTTCCTGCGCCATCGACAGATATACGATGGTCAGAACCATGAAAATGAATGCCTGCAAAGTGATGATCAGGATGTGGAAAATTGCCCAAGGCACGGACAGGATCCACTGTGACCACCAGGGTAACAAACCAGCAATCAGGATAAAGATCAGTTCGCCAGCATACATGTTGCCGAACAGTCGAAGACCCAGAGAAACAGGTTTGGAAATCAGCGTAACAGTTTCCAGGATGAGGTTAACCGGGATGGCCGCCGGGTGGTTGAAAGGCTGAAGCGTCAGCTCCTTCACAAACCCGCCGATACCCTTGACCTTGATGCTGTAGTACAGGATCAAGAAGAACACGCCCAAAGCCATGGACATGGTGATGTTAACGTCAGCAGAGGGAACCACACGCAGATAGGGAATACCCATCAATTGTGCAGCGTGAGGGATAAAGTCAACGGGGATCAGATCCATGAAGTTCATCAGGAAGATCCACACAAACACCGTCAGCCCCAAAGGTGCGATGACCTTGTTGCGACCGTGAAAGATGTCTTTGACGTTACCATTCACAAACTCGACCAGCATCTCCACAAAGCACTGCAGCTTACCCGGCACACCGCTGGTAGCGTTAACGGCTACTTTGCGGAACAACAGGATAAACAGGGCGCCTAGCACGACGGAAAATACCATTGAGTCGATATTGACCGTCCAGAACCCGGACCCGACTTGAAGGTGGGTCAGGTGGTGGGAGATATATCCCTGAGGAGTCAGGACTTCTCCGGTTGCAGACATGAGTTTTCCTAATAGTGGTTGTTAAGCGTGAATGAAACCATCCACTGTACAACGAGGGCGAGGATATAAGTGGCGAAAAACGAGACGGTAACGACCTCGACTCCCGCACTGGACAACAAGGCAAACAGACCTGCGGTCGACATGAGCTTAATCCCAGCCCCACCATAAAAGTCCCGCAAAACCAGACCCACACTCTCGGTTGTCACCTTGCGGCGCAGCACCCAGACAGTGAACAAGGCTTGAGGAACCCAGTACATCCCCCCTCCGTAGAGGGCAGAATAACCGGCGCTGGCACCAGTCAGGTAAAACCAGACGGCACTCATCGCCAGGATCAGGATGAGCTGACAAACGAGCATAACCAAGGCCAGTGTCAAACCTTCCAAGGCTAATTTCTGTTTCACCAACCTACCCCTGAACATTACAGAACTGTAAAAAATCGGGATCCGAAAACCCCATGTTAACAGCTCTTAAAGCCGGTCAAATTATACCCTTGAAGGCAGCTATTGCAATATGACAAAAATCCTTAATTTTTGCGGCTTTCAGCGGCAAATCAAGGTTATGGCCATATCAAAAGGAATGGATGTTTTATTACTACAAAAAGCGTAAAAATCACGATTCCGACACGCCAA
Source organism: Aeromonas finlandensis (assembly GCF_000764645.1). Lineage (GTDB taxonomy): Bacteria > Pseudomonadota > Gammaproteobacteria > Enterobacterales > Aeromonadaceae > Aeromonas > Aeromonas finlandensis. Next base: position 47,898 of record NZ_JRGK01000309.1, on the reverse strand, counting down.
AATAGCCCAATATACGGTCCAAATCGGACAAGTTCTCGTAACTTATTACTAACTTCCCGCTATCCCACTTGCCAGGCTGAAGTTGCACCTGATTACCAATTTTTTCTGCCAGTTGGCGCTCCAGGTAGCCGATCTGCGGATCACGGGTCGGTTCGACCTGAGCTTTTGCCGGTTCCAGCGCTTTTTGCACCAGCTTCTCGGTATCGCGTACGGTCAACCCTTTCTGGGCGACCAGCTTGGCCAGTTCGGACTGGGCCTGGCCGCTCAGAGCCAGCAGAGCACGGGCATGACCCATGTCGAGGTCGCCATGCTCGACGAAACGCTTCACGTCGTCATTGAGCTGGTTGAGGCGCAACAGGTTGGTCACCGTGGTGCGGGATTTGCCCACCGCCTCGGCCACCTGCTGGTGGGTGAGTTCGAATTCGGTCAGCAGTCTTTGTAAAGCGACCGCCTCTTCGATGGCATTGAGATCTTCCCGCTGGATGTTTTCAATCAGTGCGATGGCAACAGCCGCCTCGTCTGGCACATCCTTGATGATGCAGGGCACCACCTCGAGACGGGCCAGCTGGGAAGCGCGCCAGCGCCGCTCACCGGCGATGATTTCGAAGGATTGTTCGCCGAGAGGGCGCACCACGATGGGCTGGATCACTCCCTGGGCGCGGATGGAGTTGGCAAGCTCTTCCAGTGCGTCCTGGGACATGTCCTTGCGGGGCTGGTACTTGCCGGACTGCAACCACTCCACCGGCAGCTTGCGCAGCTCGCCCTGATTGGTGGGGGCCATGGCCTCTTCGGTACGTTGATCGCTCATCACCTGTTTCTGGCGGGCAGCCGTGCTGGTACTGAGCAGGGCATCCAGCCCCTTGCCCAGTCCACGTTTTTTCGGAGTCATATGCTCTCTCGGTCTGCGATGGTCGCCTGACGCTCCTGCTCCTGACGGCGCAGGATCTCGCCAGCCAGTGCCAGGTAGGCCTTGGCGCCCACCGATGATTTGTCATAGTGCATGGCCGGGGCACCGAAACTCGGGGCCTCCGCCAGTCTAACGTTGCGGGGAATGATGGTGCGGTAGACTTTGTCGCCAAAGTGCTGTTTTAGCTGATCGGACACATCATTGGCCAGCCGGTTGCGGTGATCGAACATGGTGCGCAGCACCCCTTCGATCTTGAGATCCGGATTGACCACGGCGGCCAGCTTGCTGATGGTGTCGACCAGGGCGGTGAGCCCTTCCAGCGCGTAATATTCGCACTGCATGGGCACCAGCACAGAGTCGGCGGCGGCCATGGCGTTCACAGTCAGCATGTTGAGAGAGGGCGGGCAGTCGATGAAGACGTAGTCGTATTTGTCCCGCACCGAGGCCAGCGCATTGCGCAGGCGGATTTCGCGGGCGAAAAACTCCATCAGACGGATTTCGGCCGCGGTCACGTCGGCGTTGGCGGCGATCAGGTGATAGCCCCCGGAGGTTTCGGGGATGATCACTTCGCTGATGGGGGCATCCTCGATCAGCAGCTCATAGGCGGTGCGCTCGACGTCATACTTGTCGACACCGCTGCCCATGGTGGCATTGCCCTGCGGATCCAGATCGATCACCAGCACCTTGCGCCGGGTGGCAGCCATGGAGGCGGCCAGATTCACACAGGTGGTGGTTTTACCCACTCCACCCTTCTGGTTGGCTATGGCGATGACTTTTCCCACACGATCCCCTAAATGAAACTGCGACCCTATTCGGGCTGGATATGTTTGAATTCCAGCAGATGACGTTCGCCTTCCAGCTCCGGCACCCGCAACTCATGACAGGCTACCAGACGGATATTGGCAGGCAACTGGGCCAGCTCCTGCTCGGGATATTGTCCCTTGAGCGCCAGGAAGCAGCCCTGTTCTGACGGCAGGTGGTGACACCAGCTCAGCATGTCCTCCAGCGAGGCAAATGCCCGACTCAGTACACCATCAAACCCCACCTCAGGTTGATACTCTTCAACCCGGGATTTGACCGGCGTCACATTGGTCAGACCCAGCTCCTGGATCACCTGACGGATGAAGTTGATCCGCTTGCCCAGACTGTCGAGCAGGACGAACTGCTTGTCCGGATTGATGATCGCCAGCGGCAATCCCGGCAGGCCGGGACCAGTCCCCACGTCGATGAAGCGCTCACCGTGCAAGTGGGGGCTTACCACCAGGCTATCGAGGATATGCTTGACCAGCATGGCGTCCGGATCTCGCACCGAGGTGAGATTGTAAGCCTTGTTCCACTTGTGCAGCAACTCGACCAACTGCACCAGTTGGCTCTTTTGGGTATCGGTGATAACAATTTCGGCCTGCTTGAGCAGGCCGTTCAATCTTTCCAGCATGGGATTCCTCAGGCGGTTTTACGCAGCAGGCCGTGTTTTTTCAGGTGAACCAGCAGGATGGATATGGCCGCCGGGGTGATGCCGGAGATACGGGAAGCCTGACCAATGGTCTGCGGCTTGGCATCGTTCAGCTTGGCTTTCACCTCGTTGGAGAGGCCGTTCACCTCGCGATAGTCCAGATCCAGCGGCAGCAGGGTGTTCTCGTTGCGCAGCTGCTTTTCCACTTCATCGTGCTGACGCTCGATGTAACCGGCGTACTTGATCTGGATTTCAACCTGTTCGGCCGCGGCAGGATCAGTCACAGAAGGGCCAACCCCTTCGATGGCCATCAGCGCATCGTAGGTCACCTCGGGGCGACGCAACAGCTCTTCCAGACTCTGTTCGCGAGTCAGCGGGGTGTTGACCAGGGCGTTGACCGCTTCCAGTGACGGGTGTTGCGGGTGGATCCAGGTTGAACGCATGCGCTGACGCTCCAGCTCGACCTGTTCCATCTTGGCGTTGAATTTGCTCCAGCGCTCGTCATCCACCAGACCCAGCTCGCGACCGATGGCAGTCAGGCGGATATCGGCGTTGTCTTCCCGCAGCAGCAGGCGGTATTCGGCGCGGCTGGTGAACATGCGGTAAGGCTCGCGGGTCCCCAGGGTGGAGAGATCGTCCATCATCACGCCCATGTAGGCCTGATCCCGACGAGGGTTCCAGGGATCCTTGTCCTGGGCACGCAGGGCCGCGTTCAGACCGGCCATCAGACCTTGTGCCGCAGCCTCTTCGTAACCGGTCGTGCCGTTGATCTGGCCAGCGAAGAACAGGTTTGGAATGCACTTGCTCTCCATGTTGGCCTTGAGATCCCGTGGATCGAAGAAATCATATTCGATGGCATAGCCGGGGCGGGTGATGTGGGCGTTCTCGAAGCCGCGCACGGAACGGACGATCTGCACCTGCACGTCAAACGGCAGGCTGGTGGAGATCCCGTTCGGATAGAGTTCGTGGGTGGTCAGGCCTTCCGGTTCGACGAAGATCTGGTGCGCAGTCTTGTCGGCGAAACGGGTGATCTTGTCTTCGATCGACGGGCAGTAGCGCGGGCCGATCCCCTCGATCACCCCGGCGTACATGGGGCTGCGATCCAGGTTATTGCGGATCACCTCGTGGGTACGCTCGTTGGTGTGGGTGACGTAGCAGGGCACCTGACGGGGATGCTGGCTGGCATTGCCGATAAACGAGAAGACGGGGCGCGGATCGTCGCCATGCTGTTCCTGCATTACGGAGAAATCGACACTGCGGGCATCAATTCGCGGCGGGGTGCCAGTCTTGAGGCGATCGATGCGCAGCGGCAGTTCACGCAGGCGCTGGGCCAAGGCGATCGAGGGAGGATCCCCGGCGCGGCCGCCCTTGTAGTTTTCCATCCCGATGTGGATCAAACCGTTCAGGAAGGTACCGACCGTCAGCACCACAGTCTTGCCGCTGATGCGGATCCCGCTCTGGGTGACCACACCGGCAACACGATCCCCGTCCATGATCAGATCGTCACAAGCCTGCTGAAAGATCTTCAGGTTCGGGTAGTTCTCCAGCATCTGGCGAACGACGGCCTTGTAGAGCAGGCGATCCGCCTGGGCACGGGTGGCTCGCACCGCCGGGCCCTTGGAGGAGTTGAGGGTGCGGAACTGGATCCCGCCAAGATCGATGGCTCGCGCCATGATCCCACCGAGTGCGTCAACTTCCCTGACCAGGTGTCCCTTGCCGATCCCGCCGATCGCCGGATTACAGGACATGTGTCCCAGCGTATCGATATTGTGGGTCAGCAACAGGGTGTTCATGCCCATACGGGCTGCCGCTGTTGCTGCTTCGGTTCCGGCATGACCGCCACCGACGACGATCACATCAAATTGTTCATGGTATTGCATTGGGATCACCTTGATCTGCACGCCTGAAGATCTTTATTTGCCTGGGCTAAAGGGCGGAACATTCTATCTGTTTCGCGTCCTGAGGGGAACGTCTACTTAACGTTCAGTATGAAGGGAGGATCCACTAATTAGATCTTAAGGATCTTTAGATCGATCTTTTACTGGATCTCTTATTAGGATCCGCCCTTTCTGTTGATAAGCACTTTTTGATCATAAAGATCATTAATTTAAGGACGATCCTAGCTTGTGGAAAAGCTTGGATCCTGGCTCGGTGAACGAGGGGATAACCAGGGCTTTTATACACAGAGGTCTGTCGGTCTGGATCTAATACATGGATAACTATAGGTTTTGCAGAGCTTTACACCGTAGTTATGCACATTACCCCTGGGCATTGTGGGTAACCTTGTAGAACAACTCCCCCGGATCAATCTGTTAATAACATGGTGGATAGTCGATCTGGGGATAAGTGGGGAGATCAAGCTTTTTTTCAGGATCTCCCGCACGCTGATCAGGCGATCATCGTCATCCAGTCGCGGATCCACACTTCGGCGGCATCTTCGGGGATCTCGTGTTGGGTCACATCGATGTCGAGCCGCTCGCCGATCCGGCTGGCACCACACTCGGCCAGCAGCCGATCCAGCGTCTTGCCGCCCTGGCAAAAGGTGTCATAACTGCTGTCGCCAAGGGCGATCACGCCATATTTCAATGAATTAAGATCCGGATGCTGCTCGGCAAGATCCTTGGCGAAGGGTTGCAGGTTGTCGGGAACATCACCGGCGCCGTGAGTCGAGGTGACCACCAGCAGGATGGATCCCGCATCATCCAGCACCTCTGCCAGCTTGGCCGGGTTGTGGATCCGGGTCTGGTGGCCAGCCTGTTCCAGCAGGTTGGCGACGTGGTCTGCGACATATTCGGCGGCGCCCAGCATGGAGCCGACGACGAGATTGAGTTTGGCCATGGAATGGATCCTGATTTCAGACAAAGAAACGGAAAGCCGGATTCTACCGCCAAAGGGTGTGGATAAATATGGATAAAGCTTGGGGATAATGGATCCAGTCAGATAATGCCGCCGGATCCATTTCGTCGATCTTTTTTCTGCTTCTTTATATTGCTCTTCATTTTCTTCTCCGCTCATGGCTCTCCTGATGAATCCCATGCCCCGCAAAATCCTGCCAACGATGCAGCTAGATAACAATGCAGATGCAAATGATTAGCAATTATTGAATCGATTCGATCACAGCTCCTGTAGTAGGATTGCGCTGATTTATTCGCCCATGGAACAGGGGAATGTCGTTACAAACGACCACAAACAACAATAAAAACAACATAACTAATTGATAAACGAGACTTTAATATGATTGCGCAAAAATACACTATAGGACCCGGCAAGAAGGGCGCCTTCGGCGTGCTTTCGCTTTCCGGTTTGCTCGTCTCCTTGCCGCTGATGGCAGAACAAACCACCGCTGAGCTGCCCAAAGCCAGCGAAACCATGGTGGTGACCGGTACCGCCATGAAGGTGGAAGTGCCGATGGCCGAGACCCCTCGCGCCGTCTCCGTGGTTAACCGGGAGGAGCTGGATCAGCACGCCGTGTTGCAGCTGGATGAAGCGATTCGCTACCGTTCCGGCGTATTGACCGGCCTCTATGGCTCAGACAACAACACTGACTGGTTCAAGGTGCGTGGCTTCGATGCCGCCTCTTATCTGGATGGCAATCGGCTGTTTGGCACCGGCTATTACGTCTGGACTCCGGAACCGTTCGGTCTGGAGAGTGTGGAGGTGCTGAAGGGGCCCGCCTCGATCCTTTACGGTGAGGCACCTCCGGGCGGGGTGATCAATGCCATCAGCAAGCGACCGACCGCCACGCCGCAAGGGCAGGTTGATCTGCAGCTTGGCAGCCGGGATCATCGTCAGGTCGGAGTAGACGTCTCTGACGCGCTCTCCGACAACAGCCGCTATCGCATGGTTGCTCTTTATAAAGAGCGTGATGGTGTGCTGACCGGCACCTACAACGATCGGGTTTATCTGGCGCCCAGCGTCACCTTCGATCTTTCGGATCGTACCAGTCTGACCCTGCTGGCCAGTTTCCTGCACGACGAAGGGGTCCCGACCAACGGCTTCTTCCCGGTCTATGGCACCCTGAATACGTCAGGTGGCCAGATTGATCCCTCCACCAACCTGAGCCAGCCGGATTACGATCGCAACCGCAATACCCAGATCTCCACCGGTTACGAGCTGGCCCACCAGCTCAACCAGAGCTGGGAGTTCAAGCAGAACGTCCGCTTCAACTACAACGATCTGCTGCTGCGCCAGACCTATATCTTCCCGACCTATGAAGGCACAACCGCCAGTCGTGGCCTGGTTTACCGTGATGGCAATACCAAGAGTGCCACTATGGATAACCAGATGGTGGGCTACTGGAACACCGACAGCACCGAGCAGACCTTGCTGCTGGGGGTGGATCTGCAGCGTCATGTCAATGAAGGGGTCGAGGCCGACAACTACGGTATGGGCTCCATCAATACCATGAACCCGGATTACAGCGGCTTCCCCGGTTTTGATGAGTCGACCGCTACTCACCAGAAGAGCACCAAGGGTCAGAGCGGCCTCTATGCCCAGCACCAGATCCGCTGGGACGATCGCTGGTTACTGACTGCCGGTGGCCGTTTTGACTATGTGGAGACCCACAACACCAATACCAGCAAGGACGAGCGCCAGTACGATCACGAGCTCTCCCTCTCGGGCAGCCTGATGTATCTGGCTGACAACGGCCTCTCTCCCTACTTTGCCTATGCCGAGTCGTTCGAGGTGCTGCCGGGGATCGATCCTAACACCCGAAACTCCTACAAGCCGCTCAAGGGCAAGCTCTACGAGACCGGCGTGAAGTATGCGCCTGCCTTCCTCGACGGTTACATCAATCTGGCGCTGTTCGATCTGGCCCAGACCAACTCGCTGGTCTCTACCGGTTCCGGCCAGCAGACCCAGGCGGGTGAAGTGACCTCTCAGGGGGTTGAGCTGGAAGGGAGCGTGCAGGTGACAGATGCGCTGCGTCTGACCGCTGCTTATACCTACACCGATGCCAAAACCAACGACACCGGCAGTGGCGATCGCCGTGCCAGCCTGATCCCGCGCCACCAGGCCTCCTTCTGGGGTAACTACAAGGTGCAGCAAGGGGTGGCTTCGGGTCTGGAGCTGGGTACCGGTGTGCGTTATATCGGTTCCAGTGTGGGTATTGGCGCCGTGAATGCGGACTACACCCCCATCTACGGCTCTGCCGAGGTGCCGGCCCATACCGTCTGGGATGCGATGATCGGGTATGACTTTGCCAAGAATTGGCGTGCCCAGCTCAACGTCAACAACCTGCTGGGTGAAACCTACGTGGCTAGTTGTGACTACTACTGCTACTACGGCGAGCCGCGCAGCGTAGTGGGCAGCATCAACTACCGCTGGTAATCGAAGTCGGGCGGGAACCAGATTCCCGCCCTTCTTTTCACCCGCAGTTGTTCTGATCTCTCTGGAATACCGGTCCGTTATGGAACTCTTGTCTCTGGTTTATCGCCAATATCGTTGGCCCTTTATCGCCATCACCCTGCTCAGTCTGCTCAGTGCCGTCAGCGGGATTGGTGTCATTGCTTTTATCAATCAGTCTCTTATCGAATCTATAGGTGATCCGCTGCCGATCCTCGGTCAGCTGGTCGGCCTGATAGTGCTGCTGCTGGTGATCACACTCGGATCTCAGCTGGCCCTGACCACTCTCGGTCACCATTTTGTCTACCGGTTGCGTGGCCGTCTGCTCAAGCAGCTGCTGGATACCGATGTCGCCCGCATCCGCCAGATTGGTCAGGGGCCGCTGCTGGCCTCCCTCTCCAGTGATATCGGCCAGATCACCATCGCCTTCGTGCGCCTGCCTGAGCTGGTGCAGGGGGTGGTACTCACGCTAGGCTCTGCCTTCTATCTAGGTTGGCTCTCTCCGGCCCTGCTCGGGGTGACCGCGCTCTGGGTTACCGTCACCATGGTGGTGGGCTGGTTGCTGGTGAACCGTGTTTATCGCCATCTCTCCCAAATGCGTCAGGCCGAAGATCGGCTCTATCAGAACTATCAGGCCATCATCGCTGGCAGCAAGGAGTTGGCGCTCAACCGCGAGCGGGCTCACTTTGTCTATCACCAGCTCTATGAGCAAAATGCCCGTGACTACCGCCAGCAGATCATCCGCGCCGACACCTATCACCTGAGCGCGGTGAACTGGTCGAATATCATGATGCTGGGGGCCATCGGTCTGGTCTTCTTTCTGGCCAACGGCCTTGGCTGGGCCAACACCAATGTGGCCGCCACCTTCGCCCTGACCTTGTTGTTCCTGCGCACCCCGCTGTTGCAGGGGATTGGCGCCCTGCCGACCCTGCTTGCCGCTCAGGTGGCGTTCGACAAGATCGCCGCCCTCAATCTGGCCGAGCCAGACGCGGACTTCCCGTTGCCGCCCGCCATCCGCCCCTGGCAGCGTATCGAGTTGGAGCAGGTGAGCTTTCACTATCAGGGGGAGGGTGGCTTTGCCGTCGGCCCCATCGATCTGGCCATCGAAAAGGGGGAGCAGATCTTCATCATCGGCGGCAACGGATCCGGCAAGTCGACGCTGGCCATGCTGCTGACCGGCCTCTACCAACCGGTATCGGGCCGGATCCTGCTGGATGGTGAGCCGATCACCGATCGCAACTGCTATTTGGCGCTCTTCTCCGCCATCTTCACCGACTATCACCTGTTCCAGCACCTGCTGGGGCCGGAACCCAAGGATGAGCTGGTGGCCGAGTGGCTGGAGCGGTTGCAGATGGGCAGCAAGCTCACCATCGAGGATGGCTTTATCGCCGATATCGAGCTCTCTCAAGGGCAGCGCAAGCGGGTCGCCCTGCTGCTGGCGCTGGCCGAGCAGCGCGAGGTGATGCTGTTTGACGAGTGGGCTGCGGATCAGGATCCCCAGTTCCGCCGCATCTTCTATCAGGTGCTGCTGCCGCGCCTCAAGGAGATGGGCAAGACCGTGATCGCTATCAGTCACGATGATCACTATTTCCCGCTGGCCGATCGCCTGCTGGAGATGCGTCAGGGCCAGCTCACTGAACTGACCGGCGCGCGCCGTGCCGCAGTGAGCCGCGATGCGATCGCCCATCTGGATTGCGAGGTGCTGGCTTGATGCCTGCACCGATGAGACTGGCGGCAAGCCAGCACAGGAATTGCTTATGTTCGAGATGAAATCAGCCAGCTTCACGGTCAATGACCGCACGCTGCTGCACCCCACCAACCTGCGTTTCGAGCAGGGACAGGTCTATGGCCTCATCGGCCACAATGGTTCGGGCAAATCGACCCTGCTCAAGCTGCTGGCACGCCAGCACCCCCTCAGCGACGGCGAGATCCTGTTCGATGGCAAGCCGCTGCCCGACTGGGGCAACCGGGAGTTTGCCCGTCAGGTGGCCTATCTGCCCCAGCATCTGCCGAGCGCCGAGAATCTGCTCGGGCGGGAGCTGGTGGAGATGGGCCGCTACCCCTGGCGCGGCCTGCTGGGTCGGATGGGGGTGGAGGATCACCGTCAGGTCGATCGGGCCATCGCCCTTACCCATACCGAACGTTTTGCCGATCGGCTGGTGGATACTCTCTCCGGCGGCGAGCGGGGCCGGGTCTGGCTGGCGATGCTGCTGGCGCAGGAGAGCCGCTTCATCCTGCTGGACGAGCCGCTGGCCGCGCTGGATGTGGCCCATCAGGTGGAGGTGCTGACGCTCGTCAAGCAGTTGAGCCGTCAGCTGAACCTTGGGGTCATCATCGTCATTCACGACATCAATATGGCCTCCCGCTTCTGCGATCGGCTGGTGGCGCTCCACTCCGGCCGCCTGCTCACCCATGGCGAACCGGAGGGGATCATGACCAGCGAGACTCTGCACGCCATCTATGGCATTCCGATGGAGGTCATTCGCCACCCGGCTCATGCCCATCCCATCGCCATCGTCTGACCGGGGGTATCCTTGAACCTTTTATTGAAGATGGCCCCTTGCCTCGTCAGCCTGCTGCTGGCGCTCCCGTTGCAGGCTGCACAATCATCCGCAATAAACGAGGCCACCAGCGCGCTACCCCGTATCGCCACCGTCGACTGGACCATAGCCGAAACCCTGCTGGCACTCGGGGTGACTCCGCTGGCCGTTGGGGATGCAGGCCCCTATCAGGCATGGGTCGGCGAGCCACGGCTACCTGCCGGAGTGGTGGATATCGGCCTGCGCACCCAGCCCAACCGTGAGCTGCTGGCGGAGCTCAAACCCGATCGCATCCTCATCTCGCCGCTGGCGGCCCCGCTGGCGCCAACTCTTTCCCGCATTGCACCGGTGAGCACCATCGCCCTCTATGATGGGCAAACCGATCTGTGGCAGCGGCTGCACGAGGTGACCCTGACCCTCGCCCGCATGGTGGACAAAACCGCCGAGGGCGAGCGGCTGCTGGTCGGGCTGGATCGGGATCTCGCCAGCATGCAGGCCAGATTGCCTGCGGATCTGCCGCCCCTGCTGGTGGTGCAGTTTATCGATGAGCGCCATGTGCGGGTGTTTGGTCGCCACAGCCTGTTCGATGCGGTGATGACGCGGCTCGGGCTGCGTAATGGCTGGCAGGAGCAGACCAATGACTGGGGTTTCTCGGTGGTCAGCATCGAGCAGTTTATGACCTTGCCAACCGCGCGGCTGGTGGTGGTCGATCCCATTCCGGTCGGGGTGAGCGAACGGCTGCAGGAGCCTGGGCTGTGGCAGCATCTGCCGCTGGTACGCCAAGCCCCCGTGCTGCATCTGCCTGCGGTCTGGAGTTTTGGCGGCGTACTTGCAGCCCGCCGTTTCGCCGGTCTGCTCAGCGATGCATTGTTGCAAGATGCCGAGCGTATTGAGGCTAGCCGATGAAGCGACTGCTCACATCGCCGCTGCTGCGGCCGGTCTCGATCCTGCTGGGGTTGACCCTCTTGCTCGCGTATTGGGAGCTGGCTCGCCAGCTGCCCGGTGCGCTCTGGTGGCAGAGCCTGTTCGCCCCCAATCTGGATGACGTCAGCCAAGCGGTGGTGCATTTCAGCTGGCTGCCCCGCTTGGTTGTCACCCTGCTGGCCGGCGCTGCACTCGGGCTGGCGGGCACCCTGATGCAGCAGGTGCTGCGCAACCCGCTCGCGTCACCCACCACTCTTGGGGTGGCCTCCGGTGCCCAACTGGCGTTGATGATGGCGACCCTGTTTGCCCCCTCCTGGTTGCTGTTGGGGCGGGAGTGGATCGCCATGGCCGGTGGCAGCCTCGCGATGGCACTGGTGTTTGCCCTGGCCTGGCGTCGTCAGCTCAATCCGGTGGTCATCGTCTTTGCCGGGTTGGTGATCAACCTCTATCTGGCGGCCATCAGCATGGGGCTCTTACTGTTCTTTCAGGAGGAGCTGAAAGGTTTGCTGGTGTGGGGCAGTGGCTCTCTGGTGCAGAACAGCTGGAGCGGGGTGAGTTACCTGCTGCCCCGCCTGCTGGTAGCCGCTGCGCTGGCCGTTGTGCTGGTACGCCCGCTGGCGGTGCTGGCGCTGGATGATGCCAGCGCCCGCAGTCTGGGAGTCTCCCTGCAGCATCTGCGTTTTGCCGGACTGGGGCTGGCGGTGTTTGTCACCGCTTGCGTGGTGAGCGTGGTTGGGCTGATCGGCTTTATCGGGCTGGCAGCGCCCGCCATGGTGCGGCTGCTCGGGATCCGCCAGCTTGGCCAGCGGCTGCTGTGGGCACCGATCCTCGGCGCCCTGCTGCTGGCTGCCACCGATCTGTTGCTGCAGAGCCTGAGCTGCTTCTGGCCGGTATTGATCCCCACTGGCGCAATGACCGCCCTGCTGGGGGCGCCGCTGCTGCTCTGGCTGATCCCGCGTCTTGGTATTAAGTCGGGTACGCCGAAGGCAAACGCCGCTCTGCAGGTGGCCCGCCATCCAGCACCGGCTCGCCTTGTCTGCCTGTTGTTGGTCGGGCTGCTGCTGGCCGTGGTTGCCTCCCTGCTGGTTGGTCAGGGAATGACGGGCTGGAGCTGGCCAAGCGGACTCCGCTGGCAGGGCCAGCTGGAGTGGCGGCTGCCGCGCACTCTGGCGGCCGGGGCGGCTGGCGTGCTGCTGGCGCTGGCGGGCACCCTGTTGCAGCGGGTCAGCAACAACCCGATGGCGAGTCCAGAGCTGCTGGGGGTGAGCGGTGGCACCTTTATGGGGGTGATAGCGACGGCCTTACTGCTGCCAGCTTTGCCGTTGCCCATAATGCTGCTGGGCGGCCTGATCGGTGCTTTTGGCTGTTTGTTGTTGCTGGTGGTGGTCAATCGCAAGCACGGCTTCCAGCCGGAGCGGATCCTGCTCTCCGGCATCGCCATCACGGCACTGTTTGAGCCGTTGCAGGCCATCGCGCTGGTCAACGGTGACATGCGGGTGCAACAACTGCTCTCTTGGATGTCTGGTTCCACCTATTACGTCACCCTGCCGGTGGCTTATGGGTTGGTGGGGCTGGCGCTGTTGATGCTGGCCGCCTGCCTGTTGGTGAGCCGTTGGCTCGATCTGATGCCGATGGGGGCGGCGGTAGCAACCGCACTCGGCATTCGCCTCAACCGTGCCCAGCTCGCCATCCTGCTGCTGGTGGCCGTGCTCACCGCCAGTGCCACCCTGGTGGTGGGGCCGCTCTCCTTCGTCGGTCTGTTGGCGCCACACATGGCCAAGCTGATGGGGTTGGTGCGGGCACGCTGGCACCTGCTTGGGGCCGCTGCTTCCGGCGCCCTGTTGATGGTATCGGCGGACTGGGTCGGTCAGCAAATCCTCTTCCCGCAGGAGGTGCCGGTCGGGCTGGTCTCCACCCTGTTAGGGGGCGCTTACTTCATGTGGTGTCTGCGCCGCCTCTAGGTTTGTGGACAAAAAATGCACAAAAAAGCCCGGGATGAACCCGGGCTTTTTGTTGTCTGCGGTACAGGCTTATTTGCCGATACAGAAGCTGGAGAAGATGCGGCCCAGCAGATCGTCGGAGCTGAATTCGCCGGTGATCTCGGAGAGGGACTCCTGTGCGAGGCGCAGCTCTTCGGCTACCAGTTCGCCAGCTACGAACACTTCCAACTGCTCCTTGGCCACCAGCAGCCGCTCGGCGGCGCGCTCCAGTGCATCCAGATGGCGGCGGCGGGCCATAAAGCCCCCTTCGGTGTTGCCCTGGAAGCCCATACAAGCCTTCAGGTGCTCGCGCAGGGCGGGCAGCCCCAGCTCGGTCTTGGCGGAGATGCGGTAGACGGCGTGGCCCTGCTCCTGACTCGGTGCCAGATCCTCGCCGGTCAGGTCGGCCTTGTTGCGAATGACGGTGAGGCCGATGTTTTTTGGCAACCGATCAACCAATTCCGGCCAGATCTCCCGCGGGTCGATTGCGTCTGTGGTGGTGCCATCCACCATAAACAGCACTCGATCGGCCTGTTCGATCTCGGCCCAGGCGCGCTCGATACCGATCTGTTCCACCTTGTCTTGGGTGTCACGCAGACCGGCGGTGTCGATGATGTGCAGCGGCATGCCATCGAGATGGATATGCTCGCGCAGCACGTCGCGGGTGGTACCGGCAATCTCGGTGACGATGGCTGACTCGCGCCCCGCCAGGGCGTTGAGCAGGCTCGATTTGCCGGCGTTGGGACGACCGGCGATCACCACCTTCATCCCTTCTCGCAGCAGGGCGCCCTGTTTGGCCTCCCCGCGCACGTCGTCCAGCTCGGACATGATGGTGTAGAGGTCGCCCGCCACCTTGCCGTCGGAGAGGAAGTCGATCTCCTCGTCCGGGAAGTCGATGGCCGCTTCCACATAGATGCGCAGCCGGATCAGGCTCTCCACCAGTTGTTGGATTTTGCTGGAGAACTGCCCCTGCAGGGAGTGCATGGCGCTGCGGGCGGCCTGTTCGCTGGAGGCTTCGATCAGATCGGCGATGGCCTCGGCCTGGGCCAGATCCAGCTTGTCGTTGATGAAAGCGCGCTCGCTGAACTCGCCGGGGCGGGCAGGGCGGATGCCGTCGATTTGCAGAATGCGGCGGATCAGCATGTCCATGATGACGGGGCCGCCGTGGCCCTGCAGCTCCAGCACATCCTCGCCGGTGAAGCTGTTGGGGGCTTTGAACAGCAGGGCGATGCCCTGATCCAGTACCTGGCCTTGCTCATCCTTGAACGGCAGATATTCGGCGTAGCGCACCCGCGGGAGCTTGCCGAGCACTATCCCGGCGACCTGTTCGGCGGCGGGGCCGGAGACCCGGACTATACCCACGCCGCCACGGCCTGGCGCGGTGGCTTGGGCCACGATCGTATCTGTTGTCATCTTGCTTGGCTCGTTTGTTCGCTGATAGGAAAACGTAGTGGGAGACATTGTAATAAAAAAGGCGGCCCGAAGGCCGCCTCTTTTGTCATCAAGGGAAGATTAGCTGCGCATCAGTTACGAGTGTGCAGGCCTTTCTTCTCCAGCTGACGATAGATGATGGTCTGCTGGGTAATGGAGATGACGTTGCTCACCAGCCAGTAGAGAGTCAGGCCAGCCGGGAACCAGAGGAACATGAAAGTGAAGATGATCGGCATGAACTGCATCACTTTCTGCTGCATCGGGTCGGTCACTGTGGTCGGGCTCATCTTCTGCAGATACCACATGGACGCACCCATGAGGATTGGCAGCACGAAGAAGGGGTCCTTCACTGACAAGTCAGAGATCCACAGAGCAAACGGTGCGTGACGCAGCTCAACGGACTCCATCAGTGCCCAGTAGAGGGAGATGAAGATCGGCATCTGAACCAGGATCGGCAGGCAGCCACCCAGCGGGTTGACCTTCTCCTTCTTGTACAGCTCCATCATGCCCTGAGACATCTTCTGGCGATCGTCGCCGAAGCGCTCACGCAGGGCCGCAATCTTGGGTTGCAGCATGCGCATCTTGGCCATGGAGGTGTACTGGGCCTTGGTCAGCGGGAACATGATGCCGCGTACCAGCAGGGTCAGCATGATGATGGCCACACCCCAGTTCTGGACGAAACCGTGGAACACGGTCAGCAGCCAGTGCAGCGGTTGGGCGATGAACCACAGCCAGCCGTAGTCTACGGTCAGGTCGAGGTGGTTAGCCACCTTGGCCATCTGGTCTTGCAGCTTGGGACCTACCCACAGCTTGCTGGTCACTTCAGCCTGTTGGCCAGCGGCCACGTCTACCAGCGGCGCCTTGTAACCGATGATGGCCTGGCCTTTACCAGGGATCACGCGGCTGTAGAAGCTGTTGGTATCGTCAGCATTCGGTGCCCAGGCAGAGACGAAGTAGTGTTGCAGCATGGCGACCCAACCACCCTTGGTGGTCTTGTTCAGGTCGGCATCCTTCATCTCGTCGAAGGTGTACTTCTTGTAGCGAGTCTCTTCGCTGGAGAAAGCACCACCACGGTAAGCGCTGGCTACCATGGCATGACCTTCCTGATCCTTCGGTGTCGCTACGGTCTGCTTCAGCTGACCATAGAACTGCACCTGAACCGGCTCGGCAGATTTGTTGTCGATCTTGTAATCAACGCCAACGGCATAGTCGCCACGCTTGAGGATGAACTCCTTGGTGAAGACCACGCCCTTGCTGTCAGTCCAGGTCATCGGAACGACGACTTGATCCTGACCATCGGCCAGCTGATAGCTGGTCTGGGCGGCTTCATAGGTAGGACGACCTTCGGCCTGACTGTCCGGACCGTTGCGACCCACCAGACCGCTCTGGGCGATATAGAGGTGCTCAGGCTGGCTGGTCAGCAGCACGAACGGTTGGTCCTTGCCCTCTTCCAGTTTGTGAGACAGCAGTTCGGCAGACACGACGTCACCACCCTGGGTATCCAGGGTCAGCTTGAGCACGTCAGAGGAGACGGTGATCAGCTTGCGTGCGGCAGTCGCGTTGGCTTGCTCGGAAACCTGAGGAATATCACCGGTCTGACCGGCTTCAGGTACGAAATGTTCGGTTTGGGCCACGGTAGTCGGGGCCGGCTTCGGAGCCTTGTCGGACTCCCACTGTTGCCAGAGCAGAAAGCTCACGAACAGCAAACCGATCAGGAGTAGATTGCGTTGTGATTCCATAGTCTTCAGTTTCTTCGCTTTGGTTGCGGAACCGGGTCATAACCACCCTCGGATAAGGGATGGCATTTTAATAGACGTTTGCTAGCTAACCAAACGCCTTTTATGAAACCGTGAAGTCGGATGGCTTCTATCGCAAATTGGGAACAAGTTGGAGTAAAACGGCAGCGCGGCCCCAGCAGAGGGCTAATGATTAGCTGATACAGGCGTATCAGTTTGATAGCTACCCATTGCAACGGCGTGACAGAGTGCGCCATAGCTTTTCCAGTAACTTGAACAGTTCCTCGTTATCCATCTCTTTCACACCGGCCTTGGCGATCACCACGATGTCGATAGCGGGCAGCTGATGTTGTTTGAGGCGGAAACTTTCCCGAACCACCCGTTTGACACGGTTACGCCAAACGGCACGCTTGAGTGCTTTTTTGGGCACAGCGAGACCAAGACGAGAGTGTTCGAGTGAATTGGGGCAGGCGAGAAGCGTAATTTGCGGGGAAGCAGCCCGGACAGGCTCAGCGAAAACGCGTTTGAAGTGTTCGGGAGTTAACAGACGTAACTCCCGAGAGAAGGTGTGCTGGGTAGGCATTAAACTACCAGACGGGCACGACCCTTGGCACGACGAGCGGCCAGAACTTTACGACCGTTGGCAGTTGCCATGCGGGCGCGGAAACCGTGAGAGCGCTTGCGCTTCAGGTTGGACGGTTGAAAAGTACGTTTCATGATTCGATTCCGTATTTCTGTACAGTTTTGATTGTCACACTTAGCCGACGCGCCAGCTATAGCGTGTGACGACTAGCAAAAGAGGCCGAATTCTAAACAGAGTTCGGCTTTTAGTCAATCCGCCGTTCCCTCTCATCCTGCCATGGTCTTGAAAAGGCCACTGCCGAGCGTGAGGATCCGGAGGATCAAGGGCTCCGGATTATACTGGCAACCCGGGGTTAAACAAGGGATCCCTCAATAAAAAAGGCGGCTTGGCCGCCAAAGAGAGAGCTATTTAAGGACTTTCCGCAAGAACTCCCGGGTACGGGGATCCTTGGGATCGACCAATATCTGATCCGGCGGGCCCTGCTCGACGATCCGCCCTCCTTCCATGAAGATCACCCGATCGGCAACATCACGAGCAAATTCAATCTCATGGGTCACCACCACCATGGTCTGGTGCTGGCGGGCCAACGCCTTCATCAACCCCAAAACCTCGTCGACCCACTCGGGATCGAGGGCCGAGGTGGGCTCGTCAAACAGGATCACCTTGGAGTGGGCCGCCATGGCGCGGCCAATGCCGACCCGCTGCTGCTGGCCGCCGGAGAGGGAGGCCGGATAGGCATCCTGCTTGTCGGCAAGACCAATGTCCTTGAGGATGCCTAGCGCTGTGGCGCGGGCCTCGGCTTTTGGCTGTTTCCAGACGGTGATCAACCCTTCGGCGATGTTGTCGAGCGCCGTCTTGTTGGCAAACAGGGCGTAGTTCTGGAACACGAAGGAGGCCCGTTTGCGCAGCTCGATCGCCTGCTGTTCGCTAGCCTTGGCCAGATTCAGCGCAAGATCGTCGATGGTCAGGGTGCCCGCATCCGGGGTCTCCAGCAGGTTCAGGCAGCGCAACAGGGTCGACTTGCCGGTGCCGGAGGGGCCGATGATGACGACAATTTCCCCCTTTTTGACCTCCAGATCGATGCCATTGAGCACCTGATTGCCGTGATATGCCTTGGAGAGGCCGGTTAGCTTGATCATGAGAGCCCTCCTTTAATAGGCACGATTGAGACGAATTTCCAGCAGGTGCTGCAAGCGGGTAAAGAAGATCACCACCACCCAGTAGACCAGCGCCACCGCCATGAAGCTCTCGAAGAACTTGAAGGAGGAGGAGGCTTCCATCTGCGCCTTGCCCATGATCTCGGCTACCCCCAGGGTGAAGGCCAGTGAGGTGCTCTTGATCATGTCGATGAAGTAGTTCATCAGCGACGGGGTGGCAATGCGTGCCGCCTGCGGCAGGATGACCCGCTGCATCGCCTGATAGCGGCTCATGCCGATACTGAGCGCCGCTTCCATCTGGCTTTTGTGAATGCCGAGGATGGCTGCGCGGATCGACTCGGCCATGTAGGCGGCGAAGTGCAGGGTCAGACCGACGATGGCGGCGGTAAAGGCATCCATCCCCACGAAGATCGGGAATAGTTGCGGCAGTCCGTAGTAGAGCAGGAACAGCTGAACGAGCAGCGGTGTACCCCGAAAGAACGAGATATAGAGCATCGCCAGCCAGTGAATTGCGGGGACGCGAAACACCCGTACTATCGCCAGGGCCAGCGAGAGTACGAGTGCCAGCACGAATCCCCACAGGGCCATCTCCATCGTGGTGCCCAGATATTTGAGCAGGATGGGAAACAGCCCCAGCGTGTATTCGAGGTCAAATTCCATCATTTATTTGTCGGTGATGTCGGACGCGAACCATTTCTCGGAGATCTGACGCAGGGTGCCATCCTTGCGCATGGCGGTCAGGGCGTCATCAACCTTCTTAAGTACGGCCTGTTTCTCCGGGGTCTTCAGGAAGGGCAGGGCGTTCTCTATGGTCTCGAACGGTGCGCCAGCCTGTTGCAGCGGCAGTTTGGACTCTTTGATCAGTTGGGCGGTGGAGACGCGGTCCATCACGAAGGCGTCGATGCGACCCAGGGCGACATCCTGCTCGAAGGCGGAGTCATAGGTGCGGATATCGATCTTCTTGTTCGGGTCATTCTTGCGCAGCAGCTCTTCGAAGTTGGAACCCAGGTTCACGGCAACCTTCTTGCCTTCCAGATCCTTGATGCCGTGGATGGTGCTGTTGCCCTTGCGTACCACGATCTGGGCGCCGTCATAGACATAAGGCTGGGAGAAGTCGTACTTCGCCTTGCGCTCGTCGGTGATGGTGATCTGGTTGGAGATGGTGTCGATGCGGCCGGTTTCCAGCATGCCAAACAGGCCGGAGAAGCTGGCAGTCACGAACTCGACCTTGTAGCCGGTGCGCTCGCCGATCTGGTTCCACATATCCACTTCAAAGCCTTGCAGCTTGTCCTGCTTGACGAAGGTGAACGGGAAATATTTGCCAGACATGCCGACCTTGATGGTCTCCTGGGCAATAGCCTGACCGGACAGGGTGGCAAGCAGGATGGCAGCGCCGGAAATCAGTTTGATGGATGTTTTCATGGTGTTTCTCTCTCTCAATGTCTTGTATTTGTAGTTGTAATAACTGCTTTGGCGCCGATGTTATTGGAATAAAATTTAAAAAATAAATGACATTTGGTTATATGAAATAACAGGAGTGCAGCACGGGATCCGGCAATCCGGATGGTGGATCAAGCTGTGGGTAACTTTGGGGATGAAATCTGATTCAAAGGCGCTGGATCCTTGAAAGTCAAGGATCTTATTTGCTGGATCCACCGGGCGATGGCTGGAGATCCGGCAGCTAAAAACGTAGAATAGCCGGTCTTTAGTTAATCAATCGACAGGAGCTTAGAGTGACTGCTTCGCTATGGCAGCAGTGCCTTAACCGGCTGCAAGATGAGTTGCCCTCGGCAGAATTCAGCATGTGGATCCGGCCGCTTCAAGCGGAGTTGAGTGACAATACTCTGACCCTGTATGCACCGAATCGCTTTGTTCTGGACTGGGTACGAGACAAGTATCTCATCCGGGTTAACGGCATCATCAATGAACTCTGTGGGGTCGATGGCCCCGCCCTGCGTTTTGATATAGGCAATCGTCCTCATCCCGTTGCTGTCGCCAGAGCGCCAGTACAGGGTGCCGCGCCTGTGAATAACTTGCAGAAGAGCTGGGAACGCAAGGCTGAAACCAAGCCCGAGCCGAACCACAAGAGCAACACCAACGTGAACTATACCTTCGAGAATTTCGTCGAGGGTAAGTCCAACCAGTTGGCGCGTGCGGCTGCCCGTCAGGTAGCGGACAATCCAGGTGGTGCTTACAACCCGCTGTTCCTCTATGGCGGCACCGGCCTGGGTAAAACCCACCTGCTGCACGCCGTTGGCAATGCCATCAAGGAGAGTAAAAAAGATGCCAAAGTCATCTATATGCACTCCGAGCGGTTTGTTCAGGACATGGTGAAAGCGCTGCAAAATAACGCCATTGAAGAGTTCAAGCGTTACTACCGCAGCGTCGATGCCCTGCTCATCGATGACATCCAGTTCTTCGCCAACAAGGAGCGCTCCCAGGAGGAGTTCTTCCATACCTTCAATGCCTTGCTGGAAGGTAACCAGCAGATCATCCTGACCTCGGATCGCTATCCGAAGGAGATCAACGGTGTCGAGGATCGCCTCAAGTCCCGCTTCGGCTGGGGCCTGACCGTGGCGATCGAACCGCCGGAGCTGGAGACCCGCGTCGCGATCCTGATGCGCAAGGCTGACGAGAACCAGATCCATCTGCCGGACGAAGTGGCCTTTTTTATTGCCAAACGTCTGCGATCCAACGTCCGTGAACTGGAAGGCGCCCTTAACCGGGTGATCGCCAACGCCAACTTTACCGGCCGTGCCATCAACATCGATTTCGTGCGCGAAGCGCTGCGCGACCTGTTGGCACTGCAGGAGAAGCTGGTCACCATCGACAATATCCAGAAGACGGTGGCGGAGTACTACAAGATCAAGCTGGCGGATCTGCTCTCCAAGCGTCGTTCCCGCTCCGTTGCCCGTCCGCGCCAGTTGGCGATGGCTTTGGCCAAGGAGCTGACCAACCACAGTTTGCCGGAGATAGGTGATGCCTTTGGTGGCCGTGACCACACTACCGTTCTTCATGCTTGCCGAAAAATCGAGCAGCTGAAGGAGGAGAGTCACGACATCAAGGAGGACTATTCCAACCTGATCCGTACCCTTTCTTCCTGATAACGGAATGGAGTGGACAGATGCAGCGCGAATATTCCAACCTGATCAGAATCTTTTCCTCCTAATCACAACGGAGAGCACAGATGCAGCTCGAAATTAGCCGTGAGGCCCTGTTACGTCCTCTGCAACTGGTGTCCGGCGCCCTCGGCGGCCGACCGACCCTGCCGATCCTCGGCAACGTGCTGCTTGATGTCAGCAACGGTCTGCTGTCACTGACCGGTACCGATCTCGAAGTAGAGATGATCGGTCAGGTCTATCTGAACGGGGCCAGTGAAGATGGCCGCACCACAGTACCGGCGCGCAAGCTGCTGGATATCTGCCGTGGTCTGCCGGAAGGCGCCGAGATCCGTCTCAATACCGAAGGGGAGCGCCTGATCATCCGGTCCGGTCGCTCCCGCTTCAACCTCTCGACCCTGCCAGCGACCGAGTATCCGAACATCGAGGATTGGGAATCCGTGCTCGAGTTCGATATCAGCCAGCTGGAGCTGAAAAAGCTGATCGACGCGACCCAGTTCTCCATGGCCAGCCAGGATGTGCGTTACTACCTGAACGGCATGCTGTTCGAGAGCGAAGGTCACGGTCTGCGTACCGTGGCGACCGACGGTCACCGTCTGGCCACCTGCCGCCGTGAGGTGGTAGGGGAATCGCTGCCCGATCATCAGGTTATCCTGCCGCGCAAAGGGGTACTGGAGCTGGTGCGTTTGCTGGAAGCAGAAGACAAGCCGGTACGTCTGCAGATCGGTCGCAGTAACCTGCGTGCCGCCCTCGACGGCTTCATCTTCACCTCCAAGCTGGTGGATGGTCGCTTCCCGGACTGGCGCCGCGTCATTCCGCGCAACAGCGACAAGGCGCTCATCGCCGGTCGTGAGGATCTGCGTCAGGCATTTGCCCGTGCCGCCATCCTCTCCAACGAGAAATTCCGTGGGGTGCGTCTCAATCTGCAGGAAAACCTGCTGCGCATCACCGCCAACAACCCGGAACAGGAAGAAGCCGAAGAGCTGCTTGACGTACAATATGCTGCTGGCGAGATGGAGATCGGCTTTAACGTCTCTTATGTGCTCGACGTGCTGAATACGTTAAAATGTGACCAAATTCGGATTAGCCTGAGCGATTCCATCAGCAGTGCCATTATTGAGGATTTTGAACATCAGGATGCTCAGTACGTGGTGATGCCGATGCGGATCTAGTCGTGTCCCTGGTCAAACTCCAGCTCAGCGACTTTCGCAATATCCAGCAAGCCAGTCTCAAGCTGTCGCCCGGCCTCAACATTCTGGTCGGGTGCAATGGCAGCGGCAAGACCAGCGTGCTGGAAGCCATTCACTACCTTGGTCTGGGGCGCTCCTTTCGTACTCATTTGACCGGGCGGGTCATCCGCCAGGGGGAGAGGGCGTTTACCCTGTTTGCCCAGTGCGAACTGGAGGGGCGTCAGGTACCGATCGGTCTTGCCAAAGACAAGAGTGGCGAGACCCAGCTCAAGATTGCCGGGGCGCAGGCCCAGCGGCTGGCCGATTTGGCGGAGCTGTTGCCGGTGCAGTTGATCCATCCCGATGGCTTCAACCTGCTGACGGGCGGGCCTCAGGCTCGCCGCGCCTGGCTCGATTGGGGCGTTTTCCATCAGGAGCCGACCTTCTTTGCCCTGTGGGGACGAGTGCGGCGGCTGCTGAAACAGCGCAATGCGCTGCTGCGCCAGAGCACCCAGTACCGCCAGCTGGCGTTCTGGGATCAGGAGCTGGTGCGGCTCGGGGGTGAGCTGGCCGAGTTTCGCGCCAGTTATTGTCAGGCCATTACGCCCCTGATCAAGGAGATGACGGCGGATTTTCTGCCGGAATTCGATATCAGTCTCGGCTTTTACCGGGGCTGGGAGAAAGATACTCCCCTCGGCGATTTGCTGGAGGCGGGGTTTGAGCGGGATCGGGCGCTGGGCTATACCGGTGTCGGTCCACAGAAAGCCGATGTGCGCCTCAAGGCGAACGGGGTACCCGCTCAGGATATTTTGTCCCGGGGTCAGCTGAAGTTGCTGGTCTGCGCCATGCGACTGGCCCAAGGGCTCTATTTGAATCAACATAGCAGCCGTGGCTGTATTTTTTTAATTGACGATTTTGCCTCTGAACTGGATGTCGACAAGCGCCGCTTGCTGGCCGCAAGGCTGAAGCAGTGTGCGTCACAGGTGTTTATCACCGCCATCGACACCGGTCAGCTCGCAGACATGATGGATGCGAATGACTGCAAGTTGTTCCACGTGGAACAGGGTAAAATCTCCGAAACGTTAGAGAAGGCAGAGAGTAAGCTATGAGTGAAAATACTTACGACTCCTCGAATATCAAGGTGCTGAAGGGCCTGGATGCGGTCCGCAAGCGCCCGGGGATGTATATCGGCGATACGGATGATGGCTCGGGTCTGCACCACATGGTGTTCGAGGTCGTCGATAACTCCATTGACGAGGCGCTCGCTGGCTACTGCTCCGATATTCTGGTCAAGATCCATTCCGACGGTTCTGTCTCTGTGCGTGACAATGGCCGGGGTATCCCGGTAGACATGCACGAGGAGGAGGGCCGCTCCGCCGCAGAGGTCATCATGACCGTGCTGCACGCTGGCGGTAAGTTTGATGACAACTCCTACAAGGTATCCGGCGGCCTGCACGGCGTGGGTGTCTCTGTCGTTAACGCCCTCTCTGACAAGCTGTTGCTGACCATTCGTCGTAACGGCCATGTCTACGAGCAGACCTATCATTTGGGTGAGCCGCAGGCGCCGCTCAAGCAGATTGGTGACAGCACTGGCACCGGTACCGAAGTTCGCTTCTGGCCGAGCCCTACCATCTTTACCGATACCCTGTATCACTACGAGATCCTGGCCAAGCGTCTGCGTGAGCTCTCTTTCCTCAACTCCGGTGTCTCCATCCGTCTGCTGGACGAGCGGGATGGCCGCGAGGCTCACTTCTGCTACGAGGGTGGTATTAAGGCGTTCGTTGAATACCTGAACCAGAACAAGACCCCGATCCACCCGAAGGTGTTCCACTTCTCCACCGAGCAGGATGGTATTGGCGTTGAAGTGGCGATGCAGTGGAACGACGCCTATCAGGAAGGGGTCTACTGCTTCACCAACAACATCCCGCAGCGGGATGGTGGTACTCACCTGGTAGGCTTCCGTACTGCGCTGACCCGTACTCTGAACTCCTACATGGACAAAGAGGACTACAGCAAGAAGGCAAAGTCTGCCGCCAGTGGCGACGACGTGCGTGAAGGTTTGATTGCCGTTATCTCCGTCAAGGTGCCGGATCCCAAGTTCTCTTCCCAGACCAAAGACAAGCTGGTCTCTTCCGAAGTGAAGACCGCCGTTGAACAGGCGATGGGCGAGAAGCTGGCCGACTTCCTGCTGGAAAACCCGGGCGATGCCAAGATCGTGGTCAACAAGATCATCGATGCAGCCCGTGCCCGTGAAGCGGCCCGCAAGGCCCGCGAACTGACTCGCCGCAAAGGCGCGCTGGATATCGCCGGTCTGCCCGGCAAGCTGGCTGACTGTCAGGAAAAAGACCCGGCACTCTCTGAACTCTACATAGTGGAAGGGGACTCTGCTGGCGGTTCAGCCAAGCAGGGTCGCAACCGTAAAAACCAGGCCATCCTGCCGCTCAAGGGCAAGATCCTGAACGTAGAGAAGGCCCGTTTCGACAAGATGATCTCCTCGCAAGAGGTGGGCACCCTGATCACCGCACTGGGTTGCGGTATCGGTCGCGACGAGTACAACCCGGACAAGCTGCGTTACCACAATATCATCATCATGACCGATGCGGACGTCGATGGTGCGCACATCCGTACCCTGCTGCTGACCTTCTTCTATCGTCAGATGCCGGAAATCATCGAGCGTGGCTACGTCTACATCGCCCAGCCGCCGCTCTACAAAGTGAAGAAGGGCAAGCAGGAGCAGTATCTGAAAGACGAAGATGCGCTGCTGCAATACCAGACCGCCATGGCGCTGGATGGTGCGACCTTGCACGTCAACGAATCTGCCCCGGCTATCGGTGGCGAGGCGCTGGAGCGTCTGGTCAACCAGCACCGTGCCGTCTCTCATCTGATCACCCGCATGTCCCGCCGCGCGCCGGATGCCGTGCTGACCCAGCTGATCTATCAGCCTGAGTTGAACGAAGCGCTGCTGACCAGCGAGAGCGACCTGCTGGCCTGGTGTCAGGGAATGGAAGCCGTGCTCAACGAGAGCAACCACGGTATCCAGTACCAGATCCAGGTTCGTCGTGATGAAGAGCGCAGTCTGTTCGTGCCGCACGCCGTGGTTCGTCAGCACGGTGTCGACCGTGAATACCCGATCAGCTACGACTTCCTGCAATCCTCCGAGTACCGTCAACTGGTCTCACTGGGCAAGGAGATCGCCAACCTGATCGAGGAAGGTGGTTACATCAAGCGTGGCGAGAAGGTCAAACCGGTGGCCAACTTCGTGGAAGCTGTCGAGTGGCTGATGGGCGAAGGCAAGCGCGGCATCTACATCCAGCGCTATAAAGGGCTGGGTGAGATGAACCCGGACCAGCTGTGGGAAACTACTATGGATCCGGAAGCCCGTCGCATGCTGCGCGTCACCATCGACGACGCCGTCGGTGCTGACCAGCTCTTCTCCACCCTGATGGGTGATGCCGTTGAGCCCCGTCGTGACTTTATCGAGACCAACGCCCTGCGCGTGGCCAACCTCGACGTCTAATCGACGCAGTCAGACAGCAAAAAGCCGCTCCTTGTGAGCGGCTTTTTTACATCCATGGTCTGCACCCGATCAGAGCCGTTTGCTCATGATGACCAGATTGTGGGGGTGCTCGGCACCATCGCTAGCTGTGCGGTGACGCAACGCTGGCACGATATGGTGAATGACCTTGAACCCCAGTTTGGCATAGAAGGGCTCAGCGGTCTGGGTGCCGAGATTGACCTCGTAAACCCCTTGCTGCGCCAGGTACTCCAGCACGGTATTGGCGAGCAGAGTGCCGGTTCCTGCGGGTTGCCCCGGTTGCACCACCACAGTGCCAATATAGGCGTAACGCCGCTCATCCCGAGTCCAGATTGATCCGGACATACCGCCCTGCAGCTCACCATGCTCATCGCGCAACATCAACACAAAGGTCGGGCGGATCTTGGGATCCTGCTCATTGACGGCCTCGACATAGAGCGTCTTGCCAGCCACATCAGTGCCGCATTGCACCCCGAAAATTGCGGTATGGTCTGGGCCAGCAGGCATGTGGACGGTTTCATGCCGATAACCACGTTCGACCAATGGAGCCTGTACCTGCAGGTAAGTGGTGAGTATTACCACTTCATTGATGAGCTGACCCTGTTGCTGCTGTTCCGAGATCAGCTGCTCCAGATAATCGAGCGGGGCGCTGAGAAAGCGGGCTTCCGGATAGTGGACGATGACGTTCGGATTGAACCCAAACTCCTGCTCACGCTGTTGCAGCAGGGCAAATAGCGTCAGCTGTCGCTCGCTCAGTTCATCGGGGGAGCTGTTGTCCCGCTGGTACAGTTCGAGCGGATTATGTCGAGTGGTCATTGTTTCTCCAGATAATAAGGCTCGAGGATGATAACACAGACGGCGCAGCCGGATGCCGCCCGACGTTCCACGTGAAACACTGGCAGTTGCAAGGATGGGCGATCGGGCTGAGATAAAGAAAATGCCGAATTTGATGTTCGGCATTTTGATGATGAGTTCACTTGCACAGAGCTGATACTTTATGTGCAGTGTTCTGTCCTATGGAAGAGTTAATTATTTTTATGCTGAGACATGAACTGTTGAAGTATTTTACCTGCCAGCTCTGGCGACTCTTGATGAGCTGAGTGACCCGCGAGTGGAATATTGGCAAAACTGGAACCTGCGATTTTTGCTTTTAAAGCCAATGCCTCCTCAAGCGAAAATATGACATCGTTATCACCCCTCATGATTAATGTCGGACAACGAATTTTTTCAACCAGGTTACTCGGGTAGCCAGATGGTGTTGTATCAAGCCAAACAGCCTTTACAGCATCGACAAGTTTAGGGAAATCAGGCTCGGGATTTGACACTTCGTATAGCGCGACATCATCGGCAAACTTTGAAATCCAAAAATCTGCTGTTAAGCCGCTTAGCAACCCGAGTGATGGATCATCTGGCTCTAATCGCCACGTTGCACCAAGGGTAACCAAACAAGAAACGCTATCGGGTTCTTGTACGGCTAGTCGATAACCTACGATACCACCATCACTAAAACCAAATATTGAATATTTATCAACGCCCAGATAGCCGAGGAGTGCTTGGATATCTTGCTGATACTGTAAGTAACTCAGCGGGTGACTACCTAAAGGGGATTTTCCATGGCCACGGAAATCTACACTGATCAACTGATAATCCATGGCAACATATCTTTGAATGGGTATTAGTTCATTAAGGGAACCAAGGCCACCATGAAGCATCAATAAAGGCTGACCATCAGGATTACCCGAAAGTTCATAATACAACTCACCACCGTTGACGCCGATATAACCACTTATATTGTTCATGTTTTTGAGCAACCTCGTTTCGATGTATATGGCCTAACAGATGAAATAGCACATCTGCGCCGACCCCGTCAGCATGGCGCTACCTGCTGTCAGTTTCTGTCAGCAATGAATTTCGGTTGCGGGATCTGCTGGGTGGCGCGCCACGCTTTCAGCAGGCTCTCCCGGCTTTTGGGGTAGCGACTCTCTTCCGGCTGCATTCGGGTGATGCGATCGACCCGAAAGTGGCGAAAACTCTGACGCAGTTCGCACCAGGCGACCAGTATCCGCACCTGATCGAAGTAGCCGAGGGCAAAGGGCCAGACGGTGCGCTCAGAGACCTCATCCTTGAGATCACGATAACTCAGGGTCACCTTGCGTTGCTGGCGGATGGCGCAGCGCAGCGGGGCTTCATCGGTGAGGCTGTCGCTGCGGGAGGTGCCGATCAGCAGGGCATTGCTCTTGAGCTGCTGGCGATAGTCGGCGGGTAGCACGGCTTCTATCTTGGCCAGCGCACTGCTGGCCGATGCGCTCAAGGCTCCGTCACCGTGGGCGACCACCCAGCGCGACCCCAGCACCAGCGCATCCAGTTCCTCCTCGCTGAACATCAGTGGCGGCAGCATGAAGCCGGGGCGCAGTACATAGCCGATACCCGGTTCTCCCTCGATATGGGCGCCTTGCGCCTGCAGGGTGGCGATATCCCGGTAGAGGGTGCGAAGGCTGATGCCAAGCTGGCTGGCCAGTTCAGCGCCGGTGATGGCGTAGCGGTGGCCGCGCAGTAGCTGGAGCAGGGCCAGCAGGCGTTCGGAACGGGACATGGTATGACTCCTCGGGATCTCTGGTTAGCCTGCCATAGCGAGGTGAGCGGGTACAGTGGGCATCATCAAGGATTATGGCCGCGAAAAGATCGTCGCCACTCGCTAGGGGAGATGGCAAAGCGGGCGTGGAAGTGATTACGCAGGGAGGTGGCACTCTTGAAGCCGACCAGCTCGGCGATGCGATCGATGGAATGACCGCTCACCTCCAGCAACTCCTGACTGCGCCTGAGCCGTTCCGCCAACAGCCCACCCACCGAGAGGCCGGTAGCCTGATGAAAGCGGCGGGTAAAGGTGCGCCGGCTCATCAGGGTATGGGTTGCCAGAGAGTCCTGGGTGTGGGGTTCGGCCAGATGGGCGCGCAGGTGATCGTGTCACTGGTTCATCCGGACATCGTGGGTGGGGGCGGGCACCGGCTGCTCGATAAACTGGGCCTGTCCCCCTTCCCGATGAGGCGGGATCGCCAGCCGTGCGCCACCTTGTTGGCGATGGCCGAGCCGTGGTACTGGCGTACCAGATAGAGGCAGCAGTCCAGCCCGGCGGCGGTGCCTGCAGGGCGGGAGCGACGCCCGGCGCAGAGAGCCTCTTGTCCGCTATCCGGTTGCCGCAGGTGAAGAGTTACATCGTTGTCGAAGCTGGCCTGATGGTTATCTGCCAGTTTCAGATGCCCTAAGCGCATGGTAGCAGACTCTTCTGCACTGGTGGGGTGAGGAGTGGGAACGCAGTTGTTGAAGCAGGCCTGATAGTGATTGGCCTGCTTCAAACGTGCTTATCGCATTGTCACAAACTCTTCTGCACTGGTGGGGTGAGGAGGGGGAACGCAGTTGTTGAAGTAGGCCTGATAGTGACAGGCCTGCTTCAAACGTGCTTATCGCATTGTCACAAACTCTTCTGCGCTGGTGGGGTGGATGGCGACGCAGTTGTCGAAGTCTGCTTTGGTGGCACCCATCTTCATGGCAACGCCGAAACCTTGCAGGATCTCGTCCATCGCAAAGCCGATACCGTGCAGACCGACGACCTTCTCTTCAGGACCGACACAGACCAGCTTCATGCGGGTGGGCTGGCGATGCTGGGTCAGCGCCGAGTACATGGAAGTGAATTGACTGCGGTAGACCTTCACCTGCTCTTCACCGTATTCGGCGATGGCTTCTGGTTCGGTCAGGCCGATGGTGCCGATGGGAGGGTGGCTGAACACCACGGTCGGCACCAGATCGTAGTTGAGGTGCTCGTTGGGCTTGTTGTTGAACAGCCGCTCGGAGAGGCGACGACCCGCCGCCACGGCCACCGGCGTGAGCTGGATGCGACCTGTGTTGTCACCCACTGCATAGATGTTGGCGACGGCGGTGTTCTGGAACTTGTCGGTCGGAATAAAGCCCTTCTCATCCAGCTCGATGCCTGCGGCAGCCAGATTGAGGTTGTTGGTGGCGGGCTCGCGGCCGATGGCCCAGACCAGGCAGTCGACGGTGAGATGGCGACCATCTTCCAGTTGCAGGGTCAGGCTGTTATCGGCGTTCTTGAGCACAGCTTTGGGTATGGCGTGGGTGTGCAGCTTGGGCCCTTCCTGTGCCATGATCTCCACCAGTGTCTCGTGGATCATGGGATCGAAATTACGCAGCGGGGCGTGCTTGCGCACCACCAGATGGGTCTCTGAGCCGAGCGCCTGCATCACGCCAGCGATTTCGACAGCGATGTAGCCAGCACCGACCACGGCAACCCGCTTGGGTTGGCTTTGCAGATCAAAGAAACCGTCGGAGTCGATACCCAGCTCGGCACCCGGGATCGCCGGAATTTCCGGGCGACCACCGGTGGCGATCAGGATGTGATCGGCAGTGTAGTGCTCACCATTGACCTCGATGGTATTGCTGCTAACGAAGCGGGCGAATCCCTTGATCACGGTAATCTGGTTCTTGCCCAGTACGTTCTGATAGGACTGGTGGATGCGGCCGATGTAGGCCTGGCGGGACTCGACCAGCTTGGCCCAGTTGAAGTGGTTGAGGGTGGTGTCAAAGCCGTAGTCGGCACCATATTTCAGGGCATCGGCGATCTGGCCCGCATACCACATGGCTTTCTTCGGGACGCAGCCTACGTTGACGCAGGTTCCACCCAACTCTTTGGCTTCAATCAGGGCAACTTTCTTACCGTACATGGCAGCTCGGTTGGCAGAGGCGATACCGCCGCTGCCGCCGCCGATGGCGATATAGTCAAAATGCTGTGCCATTGCGAGGTTCTCCGCTCATTAAGAATGCAATCACAGCATGATGGGGACAAAGCGGCTGGCTCACAAGAGCCAGCGCTCAGTTATGTTGGATTGGCAGGCGAATATGGAATTCGGCGCCGTTACCCGGCTCGCTGGCGCAGTGGATTCGACCGCGCAGCAACTGCACCACCAGGTTGTAGATGATGTGGGTACCGAGGCCGCTGCCACCCTGACCTCGCTTGGAGGTGACGAAGGGATCGAAGATACGCGGCAATATTTCGGGCGGGATGCCGCGGCCGTTGTCCGAGTAGTCGATAAACAGCTCCTCTCCCTGCTGCTCCACCTTGATGGTGATCTTTTTCGGCTTGTCCCAGCTATCGAAACCGTGGTTGATGGAGTTGAGGATCAGGTTCGAGTAGATCTGGGTAAAACTGCCAGGGAAGGAGAAGATCGACAGCTTGGGATCGCACTGGATATCCACTTCACACTGGCTCTTCTTCAGCTTGTGGCCGAGGGAGACCACCACCTGATGAAGGTTGTCGGCGAGGCTGAAGTTGTAACGCGCTTCCGATGACTGGTCTACCGCCACCTGCTTGAAGCTGGCAATCAGCTCGGAGGCGCGGCGCAGGTTGCTCTGCAGCAGTTGCATCGACTCGTCGAGGTTGACGGTAAACTCGTTGAGATAGGAGCGGGAGAGCTGCTTGGAGTCGATATGCGATTTGAAGTCGGCGACCCGCTCCTGCAGATAGGAGGAGGCGGTCACACTGATGCCGATCGGGGTGTTGATCTCGTGGGCGACCCCGGCCACCAGTGAGCCGAGAGAGGCCATCTTCTCCGACTCCACCAGTGTCTGCTGGGCTTGTTTCAGGTCATCATAAGC
This sequence comes from Aeromonas finlandensis, assembly GCF_000764645.1. Classification (GTDB taxonomy): domain Bacteria; phylum Pseudomonadota; class Gammaproteobacteria; order Enterobacterales; family Aeromonadaceae; genus Aeromonas; species Aeromonas finlandensis. Next base: position 16,352 of record NZ_JRGK01000309.1, on the reverse strand, counting down.
CTTGCCCAGCTGGTTGTTGGCTTCGCTCAGGCTGCGGGTACGCTCCACCACCTTGCCTTCTAACTGCTCGTTGAGGCGGATAATCTCCCGCTCGACTTTTTTCAGCTGGGTAATGTCGTAGCCAAACCCGATCTGGTATTTGAGGTTGGGCCCTTCGTAGAAGGGGACGAAGGTCCACTGCAGCACCAGTTCATGGGTTTGCTGGTCATGCATGATGACAACCTTGTCTGCGAGCGAACCATCCGTCGAGAGAATGTCGCTCACTTCCTGACGCTGTGATGGGCTAACAAACAGATCAAGCCAGTTGTGCTGCAGCAGCTCTTGCTGGTGGTAGCCAGTGAGCAGGATGGCCGCCGGGTTGATGCTGGCGATGGTGAGGTCCGGCTCCATGCAGCAGATCACCATGTTGGCGGAGTTGATCAGGGTGGCAGAGAAGTCCCGTTCCTGCTGCAGTTGCTCGACGGCTTGATGGCGGGCAAGCAGCTCATCGCGCAGACGGGTTCGCATCTGGTTGAGGGTCGCCACCAGGGTATCCAGCTCATCCGGCTTTTTGCGTGGTTGCGGGCGGCCTTCCAGCTCCAGCTCCATATCGAGCCGATCCAGATTGAACTTCTGGGCGTAGCTGGCGATGCGATTGATGTGCCTGACCACCAGATAGTAAATGATGATCAGGATACAGAATGAGACCACCAGGGTCTTGATGGTCTGGCTGACCATGATCAACACCGACTTCTCGATAAGGCGTTGATATATCTGCTCCAGCGAGGCGGCAACAAACAGTTTGCCGACCACTTCCCCCTGATAGGTGAGGTTGAACTCGCGGGAGATATCGTAGCTTTCCCGCTCCACCCCTTGGGTTAGCAGCGGGACTTCGGAGTTGCCGAGCATCTCTTTGACCATCACGAACTGCATGTTGGGCAGGTTCATGATCCCCTCGATTTGCACCTTGACCTGCTCTTCATCCAGGTTCCACAAGCTGGCGGCGATCGGTTGCAGGAAGGAGGCTTCAATCTGACCAATGCTGTCTTCTATGACGGCAACATCCTTGCGGTAATCCCAAGCGAGTTGCAGCGCCGTAATGATCATCGCCAATACGGTACTGCACACCAGAATGTAGGAGAGCAGGCGGTATGAGAGTCCGTTACGGCCGACAGCCTTGGCGGTCTTGAAGAAATGTCCTGACATGGCGTCCTTGCGGTCTGGATGTTGTGCTTTTTAGTTTAACCGCTTCATGCATTTATGTCGTCTTTCCTGAGAGGCATAGGATACGTCCAGCCAAGCTGGGGTCAATTACGCAGCAATTATCCGGCTTGCGCTTCTGTTACGTACACCGTGGCGCTGACTCAGCACTGATAGCCCAGTTGAAATCATCAGTGATGGAAAAGTGTCTAGGTAAGCAGGGGGCTTTTGGCTCCCGCTAGCATCTCAACACTCATTTCAGGAAACCAGCCAGATGAGTGGGCTGGCGTTTTATGGTGTGTACACAGCGCCTCAAAAATTCGTTCAAACCCCCTTGAAAGGAAAAAGTGAGCCCCTATATAGGTAACAAGGCCGGAACGCTCGACAGAGGTTTCGACCAGGTGCCCGTCCATAAGGAGGGCAAACAATCCGTTATCGCTCACAAGAGGGTAATACTATGCGTTCTATCGACTTTTCTCCGCTCTATCGTTCTGCCATTGGTTTCGATCGTCTGGCCAATCTCATCGAATCTGCGGCCAGCAATGGCAATGCCGGTTATCCCCCCTACAACATCGAGCAGTTGGGTGACAACGACTACCGCATCAGCATGGCGGTGGCGGGCTTTACCCAGGAAGAGCTGGAGCTGAGCTTCCAGGAAAATCTGCTGACGGTGAAGGGCAACAAGCAGGCCGACACCGGGCGCAACTATCTCTATCAGGGGATCGCCGAACGTGGTTTCGAGCGCCGCTTCCAGCTGGCCGACTATGTGCGGGTGAAAGGGGCCGACCTGAAAAACGGCTTGCTGCACATCGAGCTGGTGCGTGAAGTGCCCGAGGCGATGAAGCCGCGCAAGATTGAGATCAACGGCTGATAGCCTGAATTCACTGAAATTTTAAAATTTCCCGGGTGCCGATGATGGGCCTGTGGAGAGTTGAACCTGTTGCTTATTAGAAGGATAGGATTATGCGTAACCTCGATTTTTCTCATCTCTATTCCAACGCTGTCGGCTTCGAGCGGATGGCCCGTGAGCTGGAAGGTCTGTTCGATCAGAAGACCGCCGCTTATCCCCCGTACAACATTGAAAAGCGCGATCAGGATGGCTATCGCATCACGGTCGCCGTGGCTGGCTTCGAGCGCGAAGAGCTGGAGCTGGAGACCGAAAACGGCACCCTCAAGGTGAAGGGGCGCAAAGGGGCTGCGGCCGGTGAGCGTCAGTTCCTCCATCAGGGGATTGCCGAGCGTGACTTCGAGCTCGCCTTCAAGCTGAGCCAGCACGTGGAGGTGCAAGGCGCCAAGCTGGAGCATGGTCTGCTGACCATCGATCTGGCCCGTGAGTTGCCGGAGGCGCTCAAGCCTCGCGCCATTCCCATCGGTAAACCCGAGCAGCTGGCGCTGCCCGGTTAAGCAAACCGGATCGCGATAAACAACAAAGGCCTGCAGATGCAGGCCTTTCTGTTTTTGGCTGCCCGGTTAATCGGCGCGGTAGAGGGAGTTGATCTCCTCCGCCAGAATGGCGATGCCGCGGCGCACCAGCTCCTCGCTCTGAGAGTAGTTGAGGCGGATGCACTCCTGACTGTGGCGCCACTCGGGGTCATCAATGCCGGGGAAGAAGTAGTGGCCCGGCACGATCAGCAGGTTCTTCGCCTTCAGTCGCTCATAGAGTTCCTGACAGTGGATCGGCAAATCTTCAAACCAGAGCCAGAGGAAGAGGGCGCCTTCCGGCTTGTGGATATGGAAGCGCGGGTCGGGGATCGCTTCGCGCAGCAGCTGCACCGCCAGCTCCGCCTTCTGCTGATAGAAGGGTTTCACCACCTGTTCACTGAGGGCGATGATCTCGCCGCTCTCGATCATCGGGATGGTGATGGCGGGGCCCAGACTGCCCGGCGCCAGATTGATGATGCCGCTGAGGTTGGTGATGGCCTGGATGATCTTCTCGTCGGCGATGACGATGCCGCAGCGGGTGCCCGGCAAGCCCAGCTTGGAGAGGCTCATGCAGAGGATGGTATTGGCGTTCCAGAATGGTTTGGCTTCGCTGAAGATGATGCCCGGGAAGGGGACGCCGTAGGCGTTGTCGATCAGCAGCGGAATCCCCTTGTCGCGGGCGATCTGATCGAGGTGTTCGATCTCTTCGTCGGTCAGCACGTTGCCGGTCGGGTTGGTCGGGCGGGAGACGCAGATCACCCCGATGTCGTCACCTACCTGCAGGCTCTCGAAATCCACGTGGTATTTGAACTGGCCATCGGGCAGTTTCTCGATGGTGGGCTTGTAGGCGACGAAGTAGTCATCGGCCAGCGCCGAGTCGGCATAGCCGATATATTCGGGAGCGAGCGGGAACAGCACCTTCTTCCTGCGGCCATCGGCAAATTCACCGGCCAGCAGGTTGAACAGGTAGAAGAAGGCATTTTGGCTGCCGTTGGTCAGGGCGATATTGCGGGCCGAGATATCCCACCCCAGCTCTTTGTTGAGCAGTGCCGCCAGTGCCTTGGTGAACCTGTCTTTGCCTTGCGGACCGTCGTAGTTGGCCATCGCTTTAACCAGCTCGCCGTTGTCGAGCAGGCTCTTGGCTTCCGCCTGAAAGCGTTCCAGCATGGCGGGGATGGGGGCCGGATTGCCGCCACCCAGCATGATGGCGTCCGGATTGGTCAGCCCCTGATTGAGGTCATCCATGAGTTGGGTAATACCGGCGTGGCGAGTGAACTTCTCGCCGAACAAGGAAAATTCCATTCGGTGACAGATCCAGAGTCAGTTACGAAGATGTAGCACCATAGCTCAGTTTAAAAGCGGGTGTCGATCAAAATAGCGGGACGTTCCACGTGGAACGTGGTGCAAAAATTAAGCGTGGTTAAAAGTACCAACTGTTGGTTTAAAAATGACCGAGCAGGATGCATTTTGCGACTCAATTTGGTATCGCAAGAGGGTGAATTTAAACAAAATCATCATGTTATGTATTGTGTGAGGATTGGCACAACAATTGGAATAGCTATCTGGTCATCTCAACCATACCGGAGCAAACCAGATGAAAATCCTGATCGCCACCCTGATTGTGAGTGCCCTGAGCTTGAACGTGATGGCCAACGAGAACCCGCGGCCCGAGCTGGAGAGTGCTCAGCTGGAGCGGGATGTGCAGAGCGAGTTGCAGCAGGCATCCCATGCCGTGGTGCAGGATGCGCTGCACAACCTCAAACCGCTGGCGCTGGATACCCTGGTGGTGGAGGCGAGCCAGGCTGTGGCGACTCACCCCGAGAGCTGAGGTAGCGCAGGGGGGTCTGTCCCGTATGTTGTTTGAAGAAGCTGATAAAGGCGCTGTCGCTGGAGAACTCCAGCGCAGCGGCAATCCGGCTGATGGACTCGCTTTCTGCCAGCAGCTCCATGGCGCGCAACAGCCGCCACTGCTGACGCCACGCCTGGTAGCTCATGCCGGTCTCCCGCATAAAGATGCGGCCAATGGTCTTGTCACTGGCACCTACCCGTTCGGCCAGCCGGTTGAGCCGAGCGGGCAGGGCATCTCCCCGTTTTAACTGCTGTAGCCAGCCGCCCAGTCTGGGATCGGTCGGTAGCGGCAACTGCCACGACTCCCGCGGTGCCAGCCCCAACTCCTCCATAAACAGTCCTACCGTCCGTTGCTGCTGCTCTTGCGGTTTGTCCCACGGCCAGAGTGCCATCCGTTCGATCAGTTCGTGCAGCAGCGGATTGACCGCCAGCACCTCCACCGTGCCGGGCAGCTCGGGGTGCGGCTGGAAGTAGAGGGATCGGTAGGCGACGACACCGCGCATCAGTACCCGGTGGGCGGTGCCCGCTGGCAGCCAGGCGGCGCGGGTGGGTGGCAGCAGGCAGACCCGACCTTCCAGCTCCATGGTCATGCAGCCGGATTGGGCGAACAGCAGCTGATGGCGCTGATGCTGATGCAAACCCGAGTCGTGCCAGCCGAGGGCGGAGGCAATGCCGATCACGCTGCCTGTCAGCTGGTCGGGGTCAAAAGGGTGATCGGGAAGAATAAAGGCCATATGTCCGATTTTTGATGTTTATAGTCCTGCTTATTGTAATCAGACAATAGGCATCTCTCTAGAATGGCGACCTCTTATGAAGGAGGTTTGTCATGAACAACAAGTTGCCACCGCTCTGGCTGGTGGTGGGATTGATGATGTTTCCCCAGATCGTGGAGACCATCTACAGCCCGGTGCTGACCCACATCGCCACCCAGTTTCAGGTGAGCGAGGGGCAGGCATCCCAGACCCTGTCGGTCTATTTTCTGGCGTTTGCGGTGGGCGTGGTCTGCTGGGGACGGCTCTGCGATTTGATCGGGCGGCGTCCCGCCATGCTGGCGGGTCTGCTTACCTATGGCGTCGGCACCCTGCTGGCGCTGTTGGCCAATCACTTTGAAATCCTGTTGCTGGCCCGGGTTATCTCGGCCTTTGGTGCCGCCGTGGGATCTGTGGTGACCCAGACCATGCTGCGTGATAGCTATCAGGGCAGCGATCTGGCGCGGGTCTTCTCGGTGATGGGCATTGCGCTCTCACTCAGTCCGGTGCTGGGGCTGCTCAGTGGCGGTCAGCTGGCGAGCGGGTTTGGCTATCTCGGGGTGTTCAGCGGTCTGCTGGTACTGGCGGTAGGCTTGCTGCTGGTGACTTGCTGGCAGCTGCCGGAAACCCGTCCGGCCTGCACCCAGCGAGTCGCACTCTGGCCGCTGGCATGCCGGATGATGAAGGATGGCGGGCTCTGGCGCAGTGCCGTGCTGGTCGCCCTGTTCAACACCATGCTGTTTGGCTACTACAGTCTGGCCCCCTTCCTGTTTGCCGGATTGGGATTGAGCACCGGCGAGTTTGGTTACTCAGGGATCTTGCTGGCCCTGGCGACTCTGCTCGGCAGCCTGCTCAACAAGCATCTGCTGGGAAGAGGGTGGCTGCCGTCATCTCTGATCAGACTGGCTTGCGTGCTGGCGCTGGTCGCCGGGCTGCTGGTCTGGACGACTCAGGCCAGCCTCTGGTTCCTGTTGCCCATGATGGGCATCGTGGTGGCCTATGGGGTGGCGATCCCCAATGTGCTGAGTCAGGCGCTGTTGGCCTATCGCGAAGTGGCGGGTAGTGCTGGCGCCCTGTTCGGGCTTGGCTACTACCTGCTGCTCAGTCTGGGGTTGGCGGTGGCGGCCGGATTGCAGGATCTCGGCCTGTTGCTGAGTGGCTGCGGTCTGCTGGCACTGCTTGGCTGCGGGCGTCGTTCCACGTGAAACGTCAGTTGCCGATAAAGCGGTAGCCGATACCGGATTCGGTCTCGATAAGCGTCGGTTGCTGGGGGTTATCCCCCAGCTTTTTGCGCAGGCTGGCGATGACGATGCGCAGGTAGTGGGTGTCCTCCTTGTGGCTCGGCCCCCAGATGTCATTGAGCAGCTGGGTCTGCATCACCAGCTTGCCGGGGTGGCACACCAGCGCCTGCAACAGGGCGAACTCCTTGCGAGAGAGGGGGATCTCCTCGTCTTTCATGGTCACCTTGTGGCTGCTGATATCGAGCGTCAGCCCGCATTGGGGGAAGTGGCGCCGCTCGCCGCTGCTGACGCCCGCCCGCTGACGCAAGAGCACGCGGATGCGGGCCATCATCTCGCCGATGCCGAATGGCTTGCTCATGTAGTCGTTGGCCCCGGCATCCAGCAGCCGCACCTTCTCCTGCTCCGAATCGCGTGCCGACAGCACCAGCACCGGATTGGGGTGATGCTCGCGAATGGCCTGCAACACCTGAATGCCATCGCCATCCGGCAGACCGAGATCGAGGATCACCAGATCGGGGTTGAGGTGGCGATACTGCTCCAGCCCTTCATTGACCCCCACCGCCTCACTCACCTGATGCCCTTCGGCAATCAGGCTGATCCGCAGAAAGCGACGGATCGCCGCTTCATCATCTATGACCAGAATGTGCGCCATCAAACCTCCAGAGGCGAATGGTGGGAGGGGCTGAGTGACCCGATCTGGCGGTCAACTATCAGACCTCCGGTGAATTGAGGGCGAGCGGCAGGGAGATACGCATGCAGGTGCCGTTGCCATTGGGGCCGGAGAAGGCCCAAATCTTGCCGCCGTGGGCCTCTATCATAGCGCGGGAAATGGCGAGGCCAAGCCCGGTGCCACGGCTGCCGCAATCGCCAACCGGCTGGGTGTAGAAGAGGTTGAAGATCTTCTCCCGATCCGACTCGGCGATACCGACCCCGATATCGATGATGTCGATGATGAGGTCGGGCTCGGCCAGCATCACCTTGAACTCGATGGGGGTGCCAGCCGGTGAGTAGCGGGAGGCGTTGTCGAGGATATTGACCAGCACCTGCTCGATCAGGGCGCCATGCACATAGAGCTGGGGCACATGCTGATCGAAATGGACCAGCAGCTTGTGCTGGCGCCAGGAGGAGTCGAGTCGCTTGCGGGCGCTCTCCACCAGGTCCGCCAGATCGACCCAGTCCCGTTTCAGCTGGAAGTCGGGGGAGCCGATGCGGGTCATATCCAGCAAGTTCTGCACATAGCTGTGGAGGCGGCGCGCCTCCTCCTGCACCGAGTGGAGCAGTTCGTCGCGGTCTTCGGCGGGGATTCGGTCACCATATTCCAGCAGGGTGCTGCCAGCCCCCATGATGGTGGCCAGCGGGGTCTTCAAATCGTGGGAGACCGAGGAGAGCAGGGCTGCCCGCATCCGGTCGGTCTCCGCCTGCAGCTGGCTGTCGGCCAGCCGCTCGTTGAGGTCGATCCGCGCCAGCGCGGCGCGAATGTCGGTGAGCAACGCCTGCAACTGGTGCTCGGCGGAGGAGGAGAGCGGGTTGGCCAGCGTTATGCCGATCACCAGATCGTCGCTGAGGTGGTGATACTGGGCCTCGGCGGCATTGAGGGTCGCGGTGTGGGCACCGGCACTCTGCTTCTGAGCCAGACACCAGTCGATGGCCGCCTTGTCGGTCTGTCCGGGCCTGTGCTTCTCGTTGCCGAGGCGGTCGTGAAAATCCTTGTCGATCACTACGGTCGGCTGGCCAAGCGCCAGCGAGATCGCTTGCGCCCCTTGTCTGAGCACCTCCTCCGGACTGTTGGCGGTCGCCAGCCCCTGACTGAGGGAGAGCAGGGCATTGCCCAGCTGCTGGGTCTCGCGCAGGCCGATCAGCTGTTGGCGCTGGCGGGAGGCGAGGCGCCCCGCGGTCATGCCGACGATCAGCAGCACGAACAGGGTGAGCAGGTCGCTGTGGTTGGCGACGCTCAGGGAGAAGTAGGGGGCGGTGAAGAGCAGATTGTGGGCGATAAAGCCCAGTACTGCTGCCAGCGTGGCGGGCACCAGACTGGTGGTAAGGGCCGTCGCCAGCACCCCCAGCACGAAGATGAGCGGCAACGCTGCGGGGGGCAGCCAGTAGGAGAGTCCCCATGCAATGGCCGAGGTGATCCCCATGATGACCACCGCCAGCAGGCTGTGGTGAATATCCTTCGGCGTCGGGGAGCGCATCCCCACTCTGTGTTTTTGCTTCTCGGTATCGACCAGGGTGATCTCCAGACCCTGTGCCTGCTTGAGCAGGTGCTGCACCAGCGAGCGACGCCACGGTGCCTTGTGGGGTTTGCCGAGCAGCAGCTGGGAGACCTGCTGCTGCTCGGCAGTCTCCAGCAGGGTATTGGCGACCGCCGGGCTGGAGAGGGTCAGCACCTTGGCGCCCAGTTGGGAGGCGAGCGCCAGCGCCTGCTCCACGTCGGCCGAGCTGCGGCCATTGCTGTCCACGTGCACCACCAGCCAGGGTAGCTGGCGACGCTGGGCAAAGCGGTGGCCATAGCGCACCAGTGCAGCCCCGTGCTGGTTGCCGAGGCAGACCATCAGCTTGCCCCGCAGCGGCAATGTGGTCTTGCCCGCCGCCTGCCATTGCAGTTGCAGATCGCCCTCCACATGGCTTGCGGCGGTCTGCATCGCCAGCTCCCGCAATGCGGTGAGATTGTTGAGGGAGAAGAAGGATTGCAGGGCGGCCTTGGCCTGATGGGGCACATAAACCTTCCCCTCGCGCAGGCGGCCGAGTAGCTCCTTGGGGGGGAGGTCGATAAGGATAATGCTGTCTGCATCGAGCAGAACCTGATCGGGCAGGGTCTCTTTGACCCTGACCCCGGTGAGCTGCCACACCAGATCGTTGAGGCTCTCCAGATGCTGGACGTTGAGGGTGCTGTAGACGTCGATACCGGCGTTGAGCAGCTCCTCCACATCCTGCCAGCGCTTCTCGTGGCGGCTGCCGGGGGCGTTGCTATGGGCCAGCTCGTCCACTACGGCGATGGCCGGTTTGCGCGCCAGCAGGCCGTCGAGGTCCATCTCCTCCAGCCGCTGCTGACGGTGCATGTGGATCTTGCGCGGCTGGATGGCGAGTTTGTCGAGCAGGGCCAGGGTCTCCTGCCGGCCGTGGGTCTCTACCACGCCGATAAGGATGTCGACCCCTTCTTTGGCCTGTTCTCGTACCGCCTGCAACATGGCGTAGGTCTTGCCCACGCCGGGGGCGGCCCCGAGAAAGACTTTCAGCTTGCCCTTGTGCTCTTGCTCCAGACTTGCCAGCAGGGCGTCAGCCCTTACCTCATCACGCATGCTTATCCCTATCGAGCCAACTGCCCGCGTCGAAAATGGAGGTCAACGCCAGATCGGCAAGGAGCGCCCTCAGGCGCCCTTTTGATGATCCAGTTGCAGGTTCAGCTGGAGAATGTTGACCACCTGCGGGCCAAGGATACCAGCTTGTGTGGCCGACTTGACCTGCTCCGTCAGTTGGGCGGGATCCAGTCCACGTTCTCTGGCTACGCGATCCACCTGCGCCAGCACCGCATCGAGTGGTAGATGGGGATCGAGGCCAGAGGCGGAACGGGTCAGCATGGCAGGAGAGCTGGTTTCAGGCTGTGCCTTGGCGGCCTGTTCGGCGAACTCTGCCCGCAGCGGTGAGCTCATCCCCAGATTGCTGGCACTACCGCCAATGGTGTTGAAATCACTGGCGGAGGGGCGGGTGTGGAAGTAGTCAGCCCGCTCGAATTTCTGTGCCAGCAGGGCGCTACCGATAAGTTGCTGCTTGCTGTCGGTCAGCTGGCTGCCGTTGGCTTGCCAGGGGAAGATCAGTTGGGCCAGTCCGGTGACGGCCAGCGGATAACCCACGCCCAGCAGCAGGGTCAGGGTCAGCAGGGTTCTGATTGCGATCATGATGGATATGCTCCGTATTCGTTGTGTGGATGCGGGCGGACCCGCATCCCGGTTATGCCGTTACACCAGACCCAGGCCGGTAATGACCAGATCGATCAGCTTGATGCCGATAAACGGCACCAGCAGGCCGCCGACACCGTAGATCAGCAGGTTGCGGCGCAGCAGGCTGGCGGCCGAGCCTTTCAGGTCGACACCACGCAGGGCCAGCGGCACCAGCGCCACAATGATCAGGGCGTTGAAGATGATGGCCGACAGGATGGCGCTCTGCGGGCTGCCCAGCTGCATCAGGTTCAGTGCCCCCAGTTGCGGGTAGGCGGCGATGAACAGGGCTGGCAGGATGGCAAAGTACTTGGCCACGTCGTTGGCGATGGAGAAGGTGGTCAGGGCGCCACGGGTCACCAGCAGCTGTTTGCCGACCAGCACCACGTCCAGCAGCTTGGTGGGGTTGGAGTCGAGATCCACCAGATTGCCCGCCTCCTTGGCGGCCTGGGTACCCTCGTTCATGGCCAGCCCCACATCAGCCTGTGCCAGCGCAGGTGCGTCGTTGGCACCGTCACCGCACATGGCGACCAGACGGCCATCGGCCTGCTCCTGACGGATATAGGCCAGCTTCTTCTCCGGCGTCGCTTCGGCGATGAAGTCATCCACCCCGGCTTCGGCAGCGATGGCGGCGGCCGTTTTCGGGTTGTCACCGGTGATCATCACAGTACGGATCCCCATGTGGCGCAGGATCTGGAAGCGGGCCTTGATGCCGGGCTTGATGATGTCCTTGAGGTAGACCACACCCAGCAGCTGCTCATGGGTACAGACCAGCAGTGGGGTGCCGCCCTGACGGGCGATGCTGTCGACTGACTTGAGCACCAGCTCGGGCACCGCTTTGCGGTCGAGGGAGAGGTAGTTCAGTACCGCATCGACAGCCCCCTTGCGATATTGATGACCGTTGCGATCCAGCCCGCTCAGGCGGGTCTCGGCGCTGAAGGGGATCACCTTGTCATCGTCCAGTTGGCTCGGTTTGGTGTGGCTCTTGCCCGCCAGAGTCAGGATAGATTTACCCTCGGGAGTGTTGTCACCCAGCGAGGCCAGCATGGCCGCTTGTGCCAGCAGGGCCGGGTCAACGCCGGGAGCCGGGATCAGTTCGTCAGCCATTCGGTTGCCGAAGGTGATGGTGCCGGTCTTGTCCAGCAGCAGGGTGCGCACGTCACCGGCCGCTTCGACGGCCCGGCCCGACTTGGCAATCACGTTCAGTTTCACCAGTCGATCCATACCGGCAATGCCGATGGCGGAGAGCAGGCCGCCGATGGTGGTCGGGATCAGGGTGATAAAGAGCGCGATCAGGTAGAGGCGCGGTACCTGGGTGCCGTTGTAGTCGAGGAACCAGGGCAGGGTGGCGACCACCAGCAGGAAGATCAGGGTCAGCCCCACCAGCAGGGCATCCAGCGCCATCTCGTTGGGGGTCTTCTGGCGTTTGGCCCCTTCCACCAGTGCGATCATCCGATCCAGCGTGCTTTCGCCCGGATTGTTGCTGACGCGCACCCAGATCTCGTCGGAGACGACCGTCGTGTTGCCGGTCACGCCGCTGCGATCGGTACCCGACTCGCGGATGACGGGGGCGGATTCACCGGTGATGGCAGCCTCGTTGACCGAGGCGATACCGGCGATCACTTCACCGTCGGCCGGGATCATCTCGCCGCTGCGTACCAGCACCAGATCCCCCTTCATCAGGCTGGTGGCAGGTACCCACTCGCCCTGACCATCTTTGGCATTAGCCACCCGACGTGCCTTGAGCTGGCTCATGCCCGCTTTCAGGCTGTCGGCGCGGGCCTTGCCACGTCCTTCGGCCAGCGTCTCGGCGAAGTTGGCAAACCAGAGGGTCAGCCAGAGCCAGGCGGTCAGCTGCCAGGCCAGCGAGGGGGCGACGCCGGAGAAGGGCTGCCCCAGCAGAGACTCCACGGTGGCCATCACGGCAGCCAGCCAGAGGGTGAACAGGATGGGGCTGCCAAACAGCGCCTTGGGATTGAAGCGATAGAGGGCCTCAACCATGGCCTGCAGGATCTGCGATTGCTGTTTTTTGCCCTTCACCTGCATGGTGTCGGGACTCATTGAAGTGGACTTGCTCATTTAGAAAGCTCCCAGCATCAGATGTTCTGCCACGGGGCCCAGTGCCAGCACCGGCAGGAAGGAGAGGCCGCCAATCAGCAGGACGGTGATGATCAGCAGGGTAACGAACAGTGGGCCGCTGATGGGGAAGTCCCCTTCGCTCGTCTCCTGACGGGGCGCGCGGGCCAGCTGACCTGCAATGGCCAGTACCGGAATGATGTAGCCGAAGCGACCGAGCAGCATGGCCAGACCGATGGCAATGCACTGCCAGTTGTCACCGGCGGCAAACCCAGCGAAGGCGGAGCCGTTGTTGCCGGCAGCCGAGGCGTAGGCATAGATGAGGCGTGACAGACCGTGCGGGCCATCATGGCCGATGATGGTGCTGGCATCCGGCATCAGCAGGGTGACACCACCGATCACCAGAACTCCCACCGGCATCACCAGCATGCTGGCGACGACCCACTTCATCTCGGTGATACCGAGGCGTTTGCCCAGATAGGTTGGGGTACGACCCACCATCAGGCCGCACAGGAAGACGGTGAGCAGCACGAACAGCATCATGCCGTAGATACCGGCACCCACGCCGCCGAACACCACTTCACCCAGCAGCATGTTGATCATGGCGACCATGCCGGAGAGAGGGGCGAAGCTGTCGTGCATTGAGTTAACCGAGCCGTTGGAGGCGGCGGTGGTCGCCACTTCCCAGATGCTGGAGAGCACCGGGCCGAAGCGGCTCTCTTTGCCCTCCCAGTTGCCCGCTTCGCTGGCAAGATGAGTCAGGGCCGGATCCAGTTTCATCTCCTGAGTGATGGAAACGAAGAGTCCCAATGCCAGCATGATGGTCATGGCAATGACGATGGCGCGGCTGTGGGCCATGTCTTTCACATAGCGACCGAGGGTAAAGACCATGGCGGCGGCGATGGTGAGCAGAGTGACCATCTCCAGCCAGTTGGAGAGGGCGGTCGGGTTCTCGAACGGGTGGGCGGAGTTGATGCCGAAGAAGCCGCCGCCGTTGGAGCCAAGCTGCTTGATGGCGATCTGCGAGGCAGCCGGGCCGAGCGGCAGCAGCTGCTCCTGACCTTCCACACCGTGGAACGGCAGATAGGCGGAGAGGCTTTGCGGCACCCCTTGCCACACCAGCACCAGCGCCAGGATCAGCGACATCGGCAGCAGCACGTAGAGGCAGAAACGCACCAGATCCTGCCAGAAGTTGCCAAGGTTGATGGTCTGCTGGCGGGCGATGCCGCGGAACAGGGCAACGGCGACAGCAGCGCCGGTCGCGGCAGAGACGAAGTTCTGGGTGGTCAGTCCCACCATCTGGCTGAAGTAGGAGAGGCTGGCCTCACCGGAATAGGCTTGCCAGTTGGTGTTGGTCATAAAGCTGACCGCGGTATTGAAGGCGAGTTGCCAGCTCAGGCCCGGCAGTTGTTGCGGGTTGAGGGGCAGTAACCCCTGCGCCATCAGGATCAGGAACAGCAGACCGAAACCGGCGCCGTTGAAGGCCAGCAGGCTGAGGGCGTAGGACTTCCAGTCCTGCTCCCGTCCATCGGTGCCACAGCAAGCCAGCGTGGCGCGCTCGACCGGTGCCAACCAGCGGGTTTTGCCTTCAAACACCCGGTAGATGTAGTTGCCCAGCAGTGGTGCCGGCAGCAGAACCAGCAGCACAAAGGCCACCGGATAGATTATTTCTTGCCACATGTTTCAGTTCCTCACTCGTGACTACGCGTGAGTGCGCGCAGCAGATAGACCATCAAGGCGAGGACCAGCAGCAGATATAGCCAATTCATATCGACTCCATTGAGATAATTAGCTGCGAGAGCCGATGTAAAACCCTATCGACTCTGTTGGTGTAATTGACGCTGAAAGGGTATGTAAAACAGGCGTAAAGGCGCCATAAAGCGCCATGAGGCAGGCGTAAAATCGGCGTAAAGAACAGCGGTTTTGCGAGAGAACTGGCGAGGAGGGATCAAAAAACCCGGCCTGAGCCGGGTCTAAGTAAAGGGGAAAGGCCCCAAGCGCCTGGTTACCCTTTGTGTATCTTTCTGGAAAATGTACAGACCTGATTATTCCTGCTTGATGGCGCTGAATTTCCGGGTTGCACTTTCAATCAGTGCGGTAGCTGGCGATCGGCGCAGAGCCGGTCGAAGGCGGCGATCACCTGCTCGTGGGTGATCTTGCTCATGGCCTCCGGGTCCTTGAGGCGGGTACGCCAGCTCAGCTCGGCCAGCGGCTTGCCGGTCTCCTGCTCGACCAGCTCCCGATAGACGCTGACCACGTAGTCGCGGCACAGGTAAGGGCCGGTGCGCGCGGGATTATGGTGGGCATAGAGGCCGATCACCGGTGTACCGACCAGGGTCGCCATGTGGGTGGGGCCGGTATCGGGGGCCAGCACCAGACTCGCCTCGCCAATCAGTGCCAACAACTGCTTGAGGTTGGTCTGCCCGACCAGATCGGCCGGTTTGCTCTGGCTCTGCTGCTGGATCTCGGCAGCCAGATCCCGCTCCAGTTTGGCTGGTCCGCCACAGAGATAAACTTGAAAGCCCTTGCTGGCCGCGTGATCTGCCAGCGCGGCATAGCCTGCGGCAGTCCAGTTTTTGAACGCCTTGCTGGCGGCGGCGCAGATCAGCAGGGTCGGTTTGCCGCCAATCTTCTCCTTTGCCCATGCCTGATGTTCGGCGCTGATGGGCAGTTGCCAGTCCGGAGTCAGATCCTTGATGCCAAGCTCTTTGGCGAAGGCGAGGAAACCGTCCAGCACGTGGGGGGAGGCGGGGGATGGCACCTTGTGGTTGGTGAACAGCCACTGACCGTCGTTGGCCCGCTCCTTGTCGAAGCCGAGTTTGATGTTCGCCCGGATGCCGAGGGTGGCAATGCTGGCGCGCATGGCGGCCTGCAGGTGGAGCAGGGCATCAAATTTACGCCCCTTGAGGGTCTGCCAGAGATCGCGATAGCCGCGCCACCCCTTGCTCTTGTCGAAGGGGATCACCTCGACGCCGGGCAGATCGGCAAACAGGGTTGCCTCGATTTTGCCGGTGATCCAGGTGATGCGGGTCTGTGGCCACTCCCGCTGGATGACGCGCACCAGCGCCAGTGCGTGGCAGCAATCCCCAATGGCGGAGAGCCGCAGGATGCAGATGGAGGAGGGTGGCGTTTTAAATAGCGGCATGATGTGGCGCACGGCTGGCAAAAAGGGTGGATGGCATTATGCAAACTCCCCTCCGGATTGTAAAATTGCGCACTATCGTCAGCCAGGATCCGCGGGGCTTAGCACCACGACTGATCTCTGCAAGTAGCTGATACAGGCATTTATTGCGGGCATGCCAGAGCGGCAGCCTCATCGCGAATTGAAAAATTGCGATCCATGACCGACCGAGCGGGATCTCCACGATGCAAGTACAGACCGAACACAACCAGATCTGCTGGTACGCCGAAGGGGCCTTTCGCGACCCCTCTCCCCAGCTATTCGATCCTGCCTGGTGGCAGAACAACCGTCAGGTGGTGGGCACCTCCATCGGCCGGGGGGTGACCTGGTTCGTCAAGGATGAGTCTCGCCATCTGGTACTGCGTCACTACTATCGCGGTGGCATGGTGGGCAAGGTGGTAAGGGATCGCTTCTGGTTCGAAGGGGTGGAATCGAGCCGCGCCATGGCCGAATACACCTTGCTGGCCAAGCTTTGTGAGCTGGGGCTGCCGGTGCCGCGTCCGTTTGGTGCCCGCATGGTCAAACAGGGCCCCTTCTATCGCGCCGACATCCTGATCGAGCGGATCCGCGGCGCCAAGGACATGGTCGCCCTGCTCAAGCAGGGGCCGGTTGCCAACGAGGTGTGGCACAAGATAGGCCAGACGGTACGTCAGCTGCACGATGCCGGGGTCTATCACGCCGATCTCAACAGCCACAACCTGCTGCTCGATAAAGAGGGCAA
>NZ_JRGK01000308.1 GCF_000764645.1 Aeromonas finlandensis | reverse complement strand
CCAGTGAACCCAGGGCATAAGTCGCCAGGATAAAACTGGCTGCGGTGGGCCAGCCTTGCGTGTTGGCAAAGGCGACGACGGCCACATCGATTGAACCGCCGATCACCCCCATGACCAGCAGCGCCAAGACGATGATGCGCAGGCTGGGGATCCGCAAGATCGATCCTCTGCTTCCCATACTGCGTTCGACGACCTTGGGTTCGGTTTGCCGCTGCAGAATAAAAGCCGTCACGCCAATGGCCAGCAGTAAGGTGGCTGCTAGTGGCCCGGCTTCGGCGAAGGCGCTGGTGCTGATACCAATTGCCAGTGGCGGGCCGATGATAAAGGCTATCTCC
Source organism: Aeromonas finlandensis (assembly GCF_000764645.1). Taxonomy (GTDB): domain Bacteria; phylum Pseudomonadota; class Gammaproteobacteria; order Enterobacterales; family Aeromonadaceae; genus Aeromonas; species Aeromonas finlandensis. The sequence continues at coordinate 1,643 of NZ_JRGK01000308.1, read as the reverse complement.
GTGAGGACTGTATCCAGGGAAAATGCGGTATGCAGTTGCGGTTTGCCACGGAAAAGTTCCGTCCAGCGTGCCCTTATCATGGCTGGCATCGTCGGCATGGAACCGGCTAGTGCAGCCAGAATACACAGCGTTGGTGCTGATGCTCTCATGTAGGCCGCTGCGACGAGCATCAGTAGCATGGCAATGCTGAAAGCGGTAATGAGTGGCAGAACCCGGCTCTGGCCATGTTGATCGACCAGTTTTGACACCTGTGGGCCAATGAGCGCGTTTGAGAGTGTAAATGTGCCTGCGACCGTGCCAGCAAGCCAATAGAGGCTGTCTTGTTGCACCAGCATGGTAATGATGCCAATGCTGATCATGGCGTGGGGCAGGCGGGCAATTGAACTCGCGATGATCAACCCCCTGACGCCAGGGGTTGTCAAAATTTCGCGATAGGGATTGGACATGATATCTCCATGTTGTAATACGGTGAGGACAGACGTCCTGTTTCCCTGCCGGTTTTTCGTGGTGGTGGTTACTGCATGATGCGGCTTATGCGACTTGGCGTCGTGATGTTAACGCGTAGTGCTCGACAGAGCGGTGCGGGTAATGTGTACATCTGTCCCCATACAATCACTTGCGTAGGCGTTTTACCAGAAACTTGTTGTATACACTCTGGCGGGCGTTGGTCCTGACTGAAAAGGGGCACCCGAAAGTGCCCACTCCAATCCGATGAATAGCGTTTTAAGCAGCCTTTTCAGTCATGGCCTGTTTTACACCCTATTGGATAAGGTGTTGGCAAGATAAGGGGTGATATCTACCTCGTCGATAAGCTCAGGGCTCATATACCTCTCGGCATAGCGCAGGTAGACCCCGGAGCTGAGAAAGAGGGCAAACAGCTCGGGGTCGATATGGTGATCCTGTTGCATGAATCCCATGATGCGGATCGCCTCCGAGAGGGACTTGGCCTTCTTGTAGGGCCGATCTCCCGCAGTCAGCGCTTCGAAGATATCGGCGATCGCCATCATGCGAGCGGGGATACTCATCTCGTCCCGTTTCAGGCGCTTGGGATAACCAGTGCCATCCATCTTCTCGTGGTGGCCTCCGGCAATTTCCGGCACCTGTTTCAGGTTGGCGGGGAAGGGGAGTTTTTCGAGCATGATGATGGTCTGGATCATGTGCTCATTGATCTTGTAGCGCTCCTCTTCGGTGAGGGTGCCCCGGCGGATGGAGAGGTTATAGAGCTCGCCCCGGTTATAGAGGTATTCGGGGGTATTAACTTGAAATCCCCAAGGGTTGTCGGGGGCAAGGCGCTCCCGTTCGCTGCGGGTGAAGAGGTGATCCGGGCGATCGGCCAACAGAGATTCGGTGACTGGCAGCGGTGAGTCCGTTTCCCGCTGTTTGCGCGCCAGTTCATCCTGGGAGATGCCGATTCGATCAGATAGCGTGCGCTGCCAGGTGCGGCTCGCGATCTGCTGTAGTCTTGCAATATCCTCTGTGGCCATGAATTCGCCCCCCTCATTGCAGCGGGCAATGAAGGCAAACTCCTCGTCCAGTTGTTGCCACTGTTGTTGTAGCGCCGCGCCCAGCGCGGTTTCATCACCCCCATTGACACGATCCTGCCAGTAGGCGATCTCCGCATCCCGTTTCAGCACCTCAAAGCG
>NZ_JRGK01000307.1 GCF_000764645.1 Aeromonas finlandensis | reverse complement strand
GCTTCGGCCCGATAGGCCAGCTGGATATCCTGCGCCAGATCCTGAATCGTTCGGCTGCCTACCGACTTGCCGAAGTAGTTGGTGGCGATCTCCGGCAGCTGATGCGCCTCATCAAACACATAGACTTGCGCTTCTGGCACCAACTCGCCAAATCCGGTGTCTTTCACCGCCATATCGGCGAAGAAGAGGTGATGGTTGATCACCACCACCTGGGCATCCATGGCGCGGCGACGGGCTACCACCAGATGACAGTCATCGTAATAGGGGCAGTCGCGACCGAGGCAGTTGTCGTTGGTGCTGGTGACGTGGGCGAGGATCTCGGCATTCTCTTGCAGCCCCGGAATATCCCCCACATCGCCGTTATCGGTGGCGGTGGACCAGGATTTGACCTTCACCAGATCGTTCAGAATTTCAGGCTTTTGCAGATGGGATTCGCTCAAGAGCCGGTTCATCCGCTCGATGCAGAGATAGTTGCTGCGCCCCTTGAGCAGGGCCACTGGCGGGGTATAGGAGAGCGCGCCGGTAATGGTCGGGAGATCCCGATAGAAGAGCTGCTCCTGCAGGTTTTTGGAGCCGGTGCTGATCACCACCCGCTTGCCGGACTCCAGCGCAGGCACCAGATAGGCGTAGGTCTTGCCGGTACCGGTCCCCGCCTCCACCAGCAGACGGCCACCACTTTTGATGGCGCGCGCAACCGCCTCGGCCATCTCCAGTTGGGGAGCGCGGGCTTTGAAACCGTCGATATGGCTGGCCAGAGGGCCATCTGGCTTGAACAGGGTCTGGATGGTCAAAAGGGCGTCCCGCAGCAAAAGCGGCCATTATGCCAAAAGCGCGGCAAAAGCGGGACAGATAATCTGCCTAGACGAACAGATCGATCTGATGCTCGGGATCCGGCTTGTGATCGTCCTCTTCCGCCTTTGGCTGATCACGCTTGGCGGGCGTGCTATACGCCTGTTGGCGCTGCTGGGAGTCACTGTTGTCAGTGCTGGTCTTGCGCAGCTGATGCTTTTTGCTGATCTGGTTCACTTCCCGCTTGATCTCTTCGCTGCCGGGCGCGGCGGGAGCCCGGGGCAAAATGGGGAACAACAGGTCCTGGCTGGGCATGATGACGACTCCTGCAGGGGTTATTGTCTAGTTATCGACCAAAAAACCGTTTTCTCCACTTTAATCGATCAAATCACAATTTCGGGTTGCATTTTCTGTCAAGGCAGGTAGTTTAAATCAGGCGTCAATTACGACATCTTATTTTGTAAAGGATTGATTACATGAAGTTCACCACCCTGAAGACTCATCACCACCATCATCATCCCGACTAGTCTTTCAGGAGGTTGACTGCTGGAAGACACTTAACTGGTGACTTCCAAAAGGACCGCAAGATTCATAAACCCTCGGAAGCACACACTTCCGAGGGTTTTTTCGTTTTTGACTAGAAGGAAATCGAGCAAATGGAAACACAACGTCTGCGTATCGCCATGCAAAAGTCCGGTCGTCTGAGCCAGGACTCCCAAGCCCTGTTCAAGAGCTGCGGCCTGAAAATCAACCTGCGCGAGCAGCGCCTTATCGCCCATGTCGAGAACATGCCCATCGATATCCTGCGGGTACGCGATGACGATATCCCGGGTCTGGTGATGGAAGGGGTGGTCGACCTTGGCATCATCGGCGAGAACGTTTTGGAAGAGGTCCAGCTTATTCGCGCCTCACAGGGCCTGCCCTTCGAGGTCAAAACCCTCAAGCAGCTCGATTTTGGTGGCTGCCGCCTCTCGCTGGCGGTGCCGGAAGATGTGACCTACACAGGGCCACAGAGCCTTGCTGGCAAGCGCATCGCCACCTCCTATCCGGGGCTGCTCAAGCGCTTCTTTGATGAAAAGGGTCTTGGCTTCAAGAGTGTGATGCTGGGTGGCTCGGTGGAAGTGGCGCCGCGCGCGGGTCTGGCCGATGCCATCTGCGATCTGGTCTCCACCGGCGCGACCCTGGAAGCCAATGGCCTGAAAGAGGTGGAGGTGATCTACCGCTCCAAAGCGGTGCTGGTACAGGCCCCCAACCCCTTGTCCGATGCCAAGCAGAAGCTCATCGACAAACTGCTGCCCCGCATTCAGGGGATGCAGCAGGCGCGCGAGAGCAAGTACATCATGCTGCACGCCCCCAAGGACAAGCTCGATGCCATCACCGATCTGCTGCCGGGTGCCGAGCGCCCCACCATCATGCAGCTGGCCGGTGACACCAATCAGGTGGCCCTGCACGTCGTCTCCAGCGAGACCCTGTTCTGGGAGACCATGGAGCAGCTCAAGGCGCTGGGTGCCAGCTCCATTCTGGTGCTGCCCATCGAAAAAATGATGGAATAAGGAAGGGATATCATGCAGACCCTGATCTGGAAGACCCTCTCCCCGGCCCAGCAAGCCGACGTGCTGACCCGGCCCGCCCTCAATGACGAGGCCGATATCGGCGCCGTGGTCAAAGAGATCATCGCAGCGGTGCGCAGCCGTGGCGATGAGGCTCTGCGCGAGCTGAGCCTGCGCTTCGAGCGCGCCCCCCGTGAGCAGTTGCGCGTCAGCGAAGCCGAAATCGAGGCAGCCTGCGCACGACTGGATGACGAGATAAAAAGCGCCATCGAAGCGGCGATTGCCAATATTCGCACCTTCCACGCCGCACAAGTGCAGCCGGTGGTGCGGGTGGAAACCCAGCCCGGGGTGGTGTGCGAGCTGCGCACCCAGCCCATCAGCCGGGTCGGCCTCTATGTGCCGGGGGGCAGCGCGCCGCTCCCCTCCACCGTGATGATGTTGGCTATTCCGGCCGCCATAGCCGGTTGCCGTGAAGTGGTGCTCTGCACCCCGTCGCCTGCCAGCGACGAGATCCTGTTTGCCGCCCGCGCCTGCGGGGTCGAGAAGGTGTTCGCCATCGGCGGCGCGCAGGCCATCGCGGCCATGGCTTACGGCACCGAAAGTATTCCCAAGGTGGACAAGATCTTCGGCCCGGGCAACGCCTTTGTGACCGAAGCCAAGGGGCAAGTCTCGACGGATTGGCGCGGCGCCGCCATCGACATGCCCGCTGGACCCTCCGAGGTGCTGGTGATTGCCGACGAGAGCGCCAACCCGGCCTTCGTGGCGGCGGATCTGCTCTCCCAAGCCGAGCATGGCCCCGACAGTCAGGTAGTGCTGGTGACCACCTCGCCGCTGCTGGCCGATGCCATCGCAGGGGAGATCAAGCGCCAGCTGGCCAAACTGAGCCGCCGGGAGATCGCCGCGCAGGCGCTCGGCAGCAGTCTGGTGATCCTCTGTGACGATCTGGCCGAGGCGTGTGCCATCTCCAACGCCTACGCGCCGGAACACCTGATTGTGCAGACCCAAGCGCCTCGTGATCTGTTGGATAAACTGGAGAACGCCGGTTCCATCTTCCTTGGGGCCTGGACCCCCGAGTCGGTCGGCGATTACGCCAGCGGCACCAACCACACCCTGCCAACTTATGGCTATGCCCGTACCTGCTCCAGCCTTGGCCTCGCCGATTATCAGCGCCGCTACACGGTACAGGAGCTGAGCGCCGAAGGCATTCGCGGCCTTGGCCCTATCGTCGAGCGCATCGCCCAGGCCGAGGGGCTCGATGGTCACAAAAATGCCGTCACCCTCAGGTTGAACGCCCTGGCCGCCGCACCCCAACAAACAGCACAGCAGAAGGATTTGTCATGAGCATTGCCAATCTGGCGCGCCGCGTGGTGCGGGCCCTCACCCCTTATCAATCCGCCCGCCGTATCGGCGGCAAGGGCCACGTCTGGCTCAACGCCAACGAGGCGCCGCAGGCCTATCCTTTCACCATCGAGGGGAGCCGCCTCAACCGCTACCCCGAGTGCCAACCGGCCGAGGTGGTGAACGGCTATGCCGCCTACGCCGGGGTCAATCCCGATCAGGTGCTGGTGAGCCGTGGCGCTGACGAGGCCATCGAGCTGCTGATCCGCACCTTCTGCGAAGCGGGTGAAGATCAGATCCTCATCTGCCCGCCCACTTACGGCATGTACGCCATCAGTGCCGAGACCTGCGGCGTTGGCATTGTTGAGCAACCATTAGCCGAGCAGCCGCTGACCGCCAGCCGCCAGCCTGACTGGCCCGCCATCGCTGACCGTCTCTCTGATGTGAAGCTGGTGTTTCTCTGCTCCCCCAACAACCCCACCGGGGATCTGGTGGGTCGCGATGGCCTTATCGCTTTGCTGGAGAAGGCGCGTGATCGCGCCATCGTGGTGGTGGACGAGGCCTATATCGAGTTCTGCCCAGAAGCGTCCGTAGTAGACCTGCTGGCCCGCTTCCCCAATCTGGTGGTGACCCGCACCCTCTCCAAGGCTTTTGCCCTGGCGGGGATCCGCTGCGGCTTTACGCTGGCAAGCCCCGAGGTGATCGCCATGCTGGCCAAGGTGATCGCCCCCTATCCCATCCCCGAGCCCATCGCCCAGATCGCGGCGCAGGCCCTCTCCCCCATGGGACTGGAGCTGATGCGCGAACGAGTGGTAGAGCTCAACAAGCAAAAGGCCGCCTTCAAGGCAGAGCTGGCCAAGCTTGCCTGCGTTAAAGCGGTGTTCGAAGACAAGGGCAACTTCGTGCTGGTGCGCTTTGTGGATGGCGCCGCCATCTTTGCTGCCATGAAGGCCGCCGGCATCATACTGCGGGATTTCTCGACCAAACCCGGCCTTGATAACAGCATTCGCGTCACCATCGGCTATCAGGGCGAGATGGATGCCGTGCTGGCCGTACTGCGTGATCTACCCTCTCCCACTTTGTAAGACAAGGATGTAGCGATGAAGACCCCGTTTTTGTTTATCGACCGCGACGGCACCCTGATTGAAGAGCCGGTGACCGACAAGCAGGTGGATAGCCTCGCCAAGCTGCGCTTCGAGCCCATGGTCATTCCGGTGCTGCGCGAGTTGCAGGCCGCTGGCTACGTGCTGGTGATGGTGACCAATCAGGATGGGCTGGGCACTGCCAGCCTGCCGCTGGAGAACTTCCAGCCCCCCCATGATCTGATGATGCACCTGTTTGAATCGCAAGGGGTGAAGTGGGAACAGGTGCTGATCTGCCCGCACTTTCCCACCGACGGCTGCAGCTGCCGCAAGCCCCACCTCGGGCTGGTGAAGGAGTACCTCGCCTCCGGTCGCATCGACTTTGCCAACTCCTTCGTGATTGGCGATCGCCAGACCGATCTGCAGCTTGCCGAGAACATGGGCATTGGCGGTATTCGCTACCACCCACAGGATCACAACTGGCTCGCCATCCGTGATCAGCTGTTATCCAAGGGGCGCGTAGCCTCGGTGGAGCGTTACACCAAGGAGACCCGCATTCAGGTGGCCGTTGATCTGGACAAAAGCAACGGCAACCAGATTGCCACCGGCATAGGCTTCTTTGATCACATGCTGGATCAGATCGCCACCCACGCCGGTTTCCAGCTCAAGCTGAACGTCAGCGGTGATCTGCATATCGACGATCACCACACGGTGGAAGATGTAGGGCTGGCGCTGGGTCAGGCGCTGCGTCAGGCCCTTGGCAACAAGCGCGGGATCGGTCGTTTCGGCTTTGTGCTGGCGATGGACGAGGTGCAGGCGGTGATCGATGCGCGCCCACTGACCGACCAGGAGGTGAGCACAGCTCTGGATCTCAGCGGTCGCCCCTACTTCGTCTTCGACTGCCCGAGCGGCTTTGGCCGCGACAAGGTGGGCGAGATGGCCACCGAGATGGTGCCCCACTTTTTCCGCTCGCTGTCGGACGCCATGGCCATCACATTGCAGATGAAGGTGGGCAGCGGCAACACCCACCACCAGGTGGAGGCGCTGTTCAAAGGCTTTGGCCGTGCCCTGCGTCAGGCCATTCGGGTGGAAGGGAGCGAGCTTCCCTCCAGCAAGGGAGTGCTGTGATGGATGTGAGCAAACAGAAGCTGGTCATTATCGATACCGGCTGCGCCAATCTGGCCTCGGTCAGAATGGCGTTCGAGCGCCTCGGCGTGCAGCCTCTGGTCTCCAGCCAGGCGGCTGATATCGAGCAGGCGGACAAGCTGATCCTGCCCGGTGTCGGCACTGCGGTGGCCGCCATGAAGAACCTCAATGAGCGCGGGCTGGTGCCCCTTATTCGCGCCGCCAAGCAGCCGCTGCTGGGCTTTTGCCTCGGCATGCAGATGCTGGCGGAGGCCTCCGAAGAGAGCATGGGTACGGATGACTCGTCAGAGCGGCTTATCGAGTGCCTTGGCATAGTGCCGGGCAAGATCCGCCAGATGGAGGTCGGTAATCTGCGCCTGCCCCATATGGGCTGGAACCAGATTGAGCATGACGAGACCCATCCTCTGCTCAAGGGGATCCCGAGCAGCAGCTACTTCTACTTCGTCCACTCCTATGCGCTGGAGGTGACCGAGGCGACGCTGGCGACCTGTGACTACGGCCAGCCGTTTACCGCCATCGTCGGTGGGGTTGCAGAGCACAGCAACTTCTTCGGCGCCCAATTCCACCCGGAGCGCTCAGGCGCAGCCGGTGCCCGCTTGCTGCAAAATTTTCTGGAGCTGTGACTAGCATGATCATTCCCGCAATTGACCTTATCAACGGTCAGGTAGTTCGCCTCTATCAGGGGGACTACGACCAGAAGACTGAATACAGCAGCAGCCCGCAGGCGCGCTTCGATGAATATGTCTCCCAGGGAGCGGTGCAGCTCCATCTGGTGGATCTGGACGGTGCCAAGGATGCCAAGGCTCGCCAACTGCCCCTGCTGACCCAACTGCTGTCGGCCACCGAAGCGCCGGTGCAAGTCGGCGGCGGCGTGCGCACCGAACAGGATGTGGCAGACCTGCTGGCCGCCGGTGCCAGCCGGGTGGTGATTGGCTCCACCGCCGTCAAATCCCCGGATCTGGTGGCCAGCTGGATGGAGAAATATGGCCCCGAGCAGATCGTGCTGGCGCTGGACGTCAACATTGATGCACAGGGCAATCGCCATATCGCGGTGGCAGGCTGGCAGGAGAACAGCGGTGTGACCATCGAGGCGCTGATCGAGCGCTTCCTCCCTGCCGGTCTCAAACATGTGCTCTGCACCGACATCAGCCGTGACGGTACCCTCTCAGGCACCAACGTCGAGCTCTATCGGGATCTTTGCGCCCGCTACCCGAGCGTCGCCTTTCAGGCTTCCGGCGGCATTGGCGGCATCCAAGATATCGAGGCGCTCAAGGGCTCCGGCGTCAAGGGGATCATCCTTGGCCGAGCCCTGCTGGAGGGCAAGTTCTCGGTGGGTGACGCCATCGCCTGCTGGCAAACTCCCGCTGCCGATACCACAGGAGGCAACTGATGCTGGCAAGACGCATTATCCCCTGCCTCGACGTGAAAGATGGCGTGGTGGTCAAGGGGGTGCAGTTTCGCAACCACGAGGTGATGGGCGGCATTGTCGAGCTGGCGCGCCGCTACGCCGAAGAGGGTGCCGACGAGCTGGTGTTCTATGACATCACCGCCTCCAGCGATGCGCGGGTGGTGGACAAGAGCTGGGTGAGCCGGGTAGCGGAGGTGATCGATATCCCCTTCTGCGTCGCCGGTGGCATCAAAAGTGTCGAGGATGCCCGCCAGATCCTCGAATTTGGCGCCGACAAGGTCTCCATCAACTCCCCAGCGCTGGCCGACCCGACCCTGATCAGCCGACTGGCCGAGCGCTTTGGCGTGCAGTGTGTGGTGGTGGGCATTGACTCCTACTTCGACGCCGAAACGGGCCACTATCAGGTCAAACAGTTTACCGGTGACGAGAGCCGCACCCGCACCACCGCCTGGCACACCCTCGACTGGGTGCAGGAGGTGCAAAAGCGCGGCGCGGGCGAAATCGTGCTGAACGTGATGAATCAGGACGGCATGCGTCAGGGTTATGATCTCGACCAGCTCAAGCTGGTGCGCAGCGTCTGCAAGGTGCCGCTGATCGCCTCCGGCGGCGCCGGTGCCATGGAGCACTTTCGCGATGCCTTCACCCTCGCCGATGTGGACGGGGCGCTGGCCGCCTCCGTGTTCCACAAAGGCCTTATCCCCATTCCCGAACTGAAACGCTGGCTGAAAACCGAAGGAGTCGCCATCCGTGAATAACTTCTCTGATAACACACAAACAACCGCCAGCGCGCGCCCCCTTGCCGAGCAGCTCGATTGGGCAAAATGTGATGGCATGATCCCCGCCATCGTCCAGCACGCCGCCAGTGGCGAGGTGCTGATGCAGGGCTTTATGACCCGCGAGGCGCTGGAAAAGACCCAGACCACCGGTCAGGTCACCTTCTTTAGCCGCAGCAAACAGCGGCTCTGGACCAAGGGTGAAAGCTCGGGCAATGTGCTGAAACTCGTCGCCATCAGCACCGACTGCGATCAGGACTCTCTGCTGATTGCCGCCAACCCCGTCGGCCCCACCTGCCACAAGGGCACCAACTCTTGCTTTAGCGGCCACCCGCTGCCACCCCTCGGTTTTCTGGCTGAGCTGGAACAGGTGCTGGCCGCCCGCAAAGGGGCCGATCCGGCCACCAGCTACACCGCCAGCCTCTATGGCAAAGGGACCAAGCGTATCGCCCAGAAAGTGGGTGAAGAAGGCGTAGAAGTGGCGCTGGCCGCCATGGCCAAGGATCGGGAGGAGCTCATCAACGAATCCGCCGATCTGCTCTACCACCTGACCGTGCTGCTGCAAAATGAAGGGCTGGGATTGCAGGATGTGGTGCAGCGGCTTTATGAGCGGCACAATAAATAAGCTGAGAATAAAGCCGGGTTATCCCGGCTTTATTTAATGAATATCCCATTCGACTGGCTACAACCGAACGTTCTCGTGGCTTCGTGCATCACTTGAAATTTGATGCTTGCAGGATGGGATACGCAACAAGATCATGGTAATAGCCTGATAAACATTGGTTTCGAAATTTAGAATCGCTTTCTTGAAATCAAAGCGGCCTTCTCCAGAAAGCCGCAATGAATCAATCTTTAACTATGCTCAGCGCGCTGAGTGTAGTGGAATCTCTGGATCCGGCTCGTGGGTGATCCGGTTTCGCAAGTCGCGGCGAATAATTTCAATCGACCAGAACCAAACCAGATGTCCGACGATCTCGGAAACATGTTCATACCAAGGTAACGCCGCCAGCGGTGGGGTCAAACCCATCAATGGGAATGAAATCATATGCACACATAGTTGAGCCAGAGCCCCAGCCAACAACCCTTGCATTAATTTAATTTTTGGAAAACGCTCTGCAACTATGCAATACCCGACAGCAAAAACAATCGAGAAAACAATATGTGTTACCCCAACCCAGTTAAAGGCATGACCTGCGAAGGTGTAGACTGCAGCATTGGGATCTGCGATGCCCAGCCAGTCACGCAGAAAAACATATGGTGGGTTCAGGAAGTTTCGAGAACAATCAATCTGGTCTGCGGCACGAATCAATGATTCGTTGGAGCAAGCAGCAGTGAATATATCGCTGGGGCTGCGTGGAGGGAGTGGATGCTCAGCACCCCATTTAACAAACGCGGATACAATACCTGCAATGACACCAATGAATGCAGCCAACCCATAGCGTCTACGGGAAACAGGTGTTTGTTCAAAAATACTCATTCAGTTTCCTATTAAATACAATTTCGATATAACAGGAAAAAATAGTATCACCTAATACTGTGGTCGGCAAAAATTAATTCTTGAAATTTGGTGTAGATGGATTCAACCCCATGATATATGCGATCATTTACTCGATTATTGTGTTATCTGTTTTTATTTTTCTTTTACAGAATCATTCATTAACGCTGCAAAGAGGCCCCCCCGGCAATCCAGGGTGAACATGAGATATTCAGCTCCATATACCAAGACTTGATAAACCAGATCTACCCGCCCCCCACTCGGCATTGAGGTTGAGCACATTAAGATTGAGCCCATAGTTGCGTTTCGGGGATGATATCAGGGGCACCGTGAATACAGTTTGATTTAAGAGCTGTTTGTTGCCCTTCTTGCCGCTCGGGCTGACGTATTTGACTGCCGGTCAATTTCTCTGCTGATGGCCCACGATGCAGGGCCGATATAGGGGGAGGAAAGTTATCTGAATAGCCACGGACTCAGCTGATTTCCTTTGACCTCACCAACGATGACAACCGTGTGACATGGCGCAGATCCTGCAGAAATAAAAGCGAAATATGGCTGGATCAGTGCTTAATTTAAAGCAGTTGATGCTCGTTGGTCTTCTCTGTTAAACCAACCCATCGCAGCGACCCAAGGATGGCTAGCCCCATGAAGGATGAACCCTTCTCGACCCGATTGCAGCATGAGCTGGATCACCTCAAATCCATCTTCAACGAGACGGGCGCTTACCTCTTTACCAAGGATCTGGCGGGCCGTTACACCTATGCCAACCAGGCGGTACTGGATCTCTTTGGTTGTAACCTCGCCGAGTTGCAGGGGCAGGATGATCGGGCCTTTTTTGACATCCAATGCTCCGATGCCATCCAGTGCAACGACCGGCTGGTGCTGGAGCAGCAGTTAGCCCTCGCCCAGGAAGAGATCAACTACCTCAAAACCACAGGTGAAAAACGGTTCTACTGGACCGTCAAAAAGCCCATGTATGACAGGGATGGAAACCTGATCGGTCTGTGCGGCATCTCCACCGATATCACCGAACACAAGCTGATCGAGGCGCGGCTGGCGGAGCAGCACCAGTTGCTGGAGATCATCCTCGCCAACGTCGATGCCCATATCTATATGAAAGACAGCCAGCACCGCTTTCTCTACGTCAATCAAAAGGTCTCCGACCTGCTTGGCATCCCTGCCGAGCAGATCATCAACCGGCGCGATGACGAGGTGATCCCGGCCGCCAGCGCGTGCCAGCTCTGGCAGTTGGACAACCGGGTATTCGAGACTGGCGAGCTGCAAGCCGGGGAAGAGTCACTGACCGATAGCGAGGGCAATCAGCACTACTACTGGTCGGTCAAGGTGCCCTTTCTGCTGGGGGATGGCACCCCGACCCTGATTGGCATCTCCTCCGATATCACCGAACTGCACCAGCTCAAAGAGCTGTTGCACCAGCAGTCGGTGCGCGATGGCCTCACCGGCCTCTACAACCGCCGTTTCTTCTTCGAACTGTGCGAGAAGAACCTCAGCCTGGATATGCGCCACCACCTCACCTCGGTGCTGATGGTGCTGGATGTGGATCAGTTCAAGTGCATCAACGATCGCTATGGTCACCCGTTGGGAGACAGGGCGCTGATCCATCTGGGCAAGGTGATGCAGGCGATGCTGCGCAGTGAAGATGTGCTGGCCCGCATCGGCGGCGATGAATTTGCCATTTTGCTGCCCAACACCACCCTCTCGGCAGCCGCATCCCTGGCCGAACGGCTTCGCCAGCACGTGATGCAAAGCCCGGTGCCTCTGCCCGATGGAGATGAGCTGGTCATCACCATCAGCGCCGGACTGGTGGAAAATGGTGAGGGGGAGCTGATGGAGAGCCTCTACGCCCGCGCCGATCAGATGCTCTATCAGGCCAAGCAAACTGGCCGCAACTGCATCTCCTGCGCAAGCTGCTAACTCAGGAGGGGCCCACGGCCCCTCAACGTACATGCCCTCTCGTTACCTGCTGCGATCCCGTCATCCCAGTTGCTTGCGCAGCACAAACTTTTGCACCTTGCCGGTGGAGGTTTTCGGCAACGGGGTGAAGATAATGCGCTTGGGGGCCTTGAAGTGGGCCATCTGCTCCCGGCAAAAAGCGATAAGCTCCGCCTGGGTGGTCTCTCGTCCCTCTTTCAATTTCACGAAGGCGCAGGGCACCTCCCCCCACTTCTCATCGGGCATGGCAATCACCGCCGCTTCATCCACATCGGGATGGCGATAGAGCACATCTTCCACCTCCAGACTGGAGATATTCTCGCCGCCGGAGATGATGATGTCCTTGGATCTGTCCTTGATCTCCACATAGCCATCCGGGTGCCACACCGCCAGATCGCCGCTCCGAAACCACCCCTCCGCCATCGCCTCGGCGCTGGCCGCAGGATTTTTCAGATAGCCCTTCATCACCACATTGCCCCGCAGCACTATCTCCCCCATGGTTTTGCCATCTTTGGCCACCGGCTCGCCGGTGACCGGATGGACCACCCGCATCTCCCCCTGCAGCGGTGACGCGACCCCTTGGCGCGCCTTGAGGCGGGAGAGCGCCGTGGCGTCCTGCCCTTGCCAGCTTCTTTGCGGTTCGCACAACACGCAAGGACCATAGGTTTCGGTCAGGCCATAGACGTGGGTCACGGCGATCCCCATCGCCTCCATCCCGGCGATCACGGTCGCGGGCGGCGCAGCCCCGGCGGTCATCACCTTGATGGGGTGATCCAGCCCCCGCTTGAGCTCCGGATCGGCATTGTTGAGCATATTGAGCACGATGGGCGCTGCGCAGAAGTGGCTCACCTTGTGCTCGTGCAGCGCGTCATAAATGGCGGCAGCTTGCACATGGCGCAGGCAGACGCTCACCCCGGCGGTGGCCGCCAGCGTCCAGGGGAAACACCAGCCGTTGCAGTGAAACATCGGCAATGTCCAGAGATAGACGGGATGTTTGGGCAGCTCCCAGGAGAGCACATTGTTGATGGCGTTGAGGTGGGCACCGCGATGGTGATAGACCACCCCCTTGGGATTGCCGGTGGTACCGGAGGTGTAGTTGAGCGAAATGGCCTGCCACTCGTCCTCAGGCAACCAGCCTGGTTCATCGCCACGCCCTTGCACAAGGAATTGTTCATAGTCGAGGTCACTGACAAGCTCCCCCTCCCGGTAGAGGGGATCGTCGATGGCGATGACCAGCGGTTGGCGCTCCAGCAGATCCAGCGCCTTGCGCACCACTGGGCCAAACTCCCTGTCCACCAGCACCACCTTGCTCTGGGCATGCTGGAAGATAAAAGCCATCGACTCGGCATCGAGCCGGGTATTGATGGTGTTGAGCACCGCGCCGCTCATGGGCACCCCGAAGTGTGCTTCAAACATCGCCGGGATATTGGGTGCGACGATGGAGACGGTATCCCCCTCCCCGATGCCACGCAGCCGCAGGGCCGAGGCAAGCTGACGGCAACGGCGGGCGGTCTCGCCCCAGCTCTGGCGCAGCGAGCCGTGGATCAGCGCCGGATAGTCGGGATAGACCCGCTCCGCCCGCCCCAAAAAGCTGATGGGGGTCAGGGCCTCGAAATTGGCGGCGGTTTTGGCAAGGTCACGCTCATAGATGTTCTGCACTGTCATCGGGTTCCTTCCTCACTGGTGGCACAAAACGGGCAATTCATGGGACCGACAAGCGACCTGGGCATCCTGCCGTCGCTGGTCTCTTATGGGAATGACAGCCTAGCAGTGAGCCAGTGGCGGCAGGTATTAGCAAAACGTCTTAGAGGAAAAGCGGAAGGCGTGTGCGGGGCGAGTACCGACAAGCGAGCAGCCCCCGCCAATGGCGAAGGCGTTACCTCAATCATCGTTAGTGGCGCACCCGATTTTGCTGACGGAAGCAGTAGAGCTTGAGGCTGATGTCGGCGATATCGGCGGGTAACTCTTCCCCCTGTTCGGCCAAAGGCTGGTAGAGGGATGAGAGCAGCTGTTCGGCCTGCTGCGCCGTGATGATGTTGGCCTGGATGGCCGGGGTGATCCAGCTGGGTAACATTGACATATCTCCCCCTTATTGATCCGGTGAACTCGGGTGACTACGTCCATTTCAGGTCTCACGGGGCTGTCACACTTCCTCTGCCCCAGCAACCCATTCACCCGCTGCCTGCCACCTAACCAAAGCAAAATGCTTGCCGTGATCTCTTATCGGCCAACATCCGATGGGGCTATAGCCATTTATCAACTACTTGGCGCAGCTCACAGGCAACATTCATGACACGTCATGGCAAATAGGTGACTCGCCCAGCGTCAGCGGTTTGCCGCTCTTGCTTTGCACCCGCCGCTTTCATCGCAAAATGCGACTCAAAACGCGCCATATCAGACGAACATACGCAATCATGCGCCGGAAACTGGTCGCTTTTTGCTCGTTGTCGCCAAAGTCAGACACTTTTTCGGGGTGGCTGTTTTTTGACCTTGCCAGCGCCTGTCGCAGAGCCGTTTCCCTCGCCTTGTCCGGCCAACCGGTTGTGACAAGATGGCGCCAGATTGGAACAGCCCGTATGGGTATGCAGGAGAACCATAAAATGAACAGATCCATGATGGCAGGTATCGGTATTGGCATCGCCTCGGCTCTGGCGCTCTCGGCCGCGGCCAGCGGCTCCTTCTTCACCCCGGAGCCCACCTTTGCCGAGGTGATCGCCAGCAAGCCGATCACCGAGACCATCAAGACCCCCCGACAGGAGTGTCGCAACGTCACCGTGACCCACCGCAAGCCGGTACAGGATGAGCACAAGATCCTCGGCACCGTGGTGGGCGCGGCGCTGGGTGGCGTGGTCGGCCACCAGTTTGGCGGCGGCAGCGGCAAGAAGGTGGCCACCGCCGCAGGGGCGGTCGCGGGAGGTTATGCGGGCAATCAGGTGCAGGGCAATATGCAGGCGGGCGATACCTATACCAC